>NZ_JASJXN010000001.1:0-252242 GCF_035018705.1 Undibacterium sp. RTI2.2
GACCCCGCAGATGCTTGAAGAGAGTGCCGCCCGCTCTGCGGTCAGCGTAGATGCGCAGATAGACGGTTTCATGACTGCTCTTCATTTTTTCCTGCCGTTCCAGGCTTAACCGTTCGATTGCTTGCTGCGGCGATAAGTCCATGCGCAGGTAGGTCGAGACGGCGAGCCAGTCGTTGTCATCAATACGTCGTGCGTTACGACTATTCTTTTGTCGTTCGTCGGCTATTTTTTTCGCTTGTAAGGGGCGCCACCCGCTTCCTCCGGTATTGCGCTTGAGTTCCCTGTGGATGCTGGACTTATGACGATGGAGTGCGGCAGCAATCTCGCTGACTGTCTTTTTTTCTAACCGCAGTGCGTAAATTTGGTATCGTTCGTCTTGGGTTAGGTGTGTGTAGCGCATATTCGGCAACTTTCGACTGGCTGGTCAAAAGGCAGAATGCTATCGCATCTGACCCTTTGACTTTTTATTCAACGTTGCTCTTCGTACTTGAATCCGCCTGGTATTTTTAAGAAAAATAAAGGGGAGTATATAAAAATGGAAAATTGAAGTAATCAAATATCTAAAGAAAAATCATTTATTTACACCCCGTTTACATGTGTTTTGTATTAAGTCTGCTCAGAACCCATACCTGCACACTGCGTTCTTCTATTTCATTAGAATTGGAATGACATACAATAGTGCCTTGATCGAACATCCTTATTATCATGTCAAATCCCGTCATTCCAGTCGTTACATCAGATGCATATCTGACTTTGCACTATCGTTTAGCTACTTTGGACGGTGAAAACATTATTAGTACCTTTGAAGAAAGTCCTGCCACATTACAAATGGGTATGGGCCAACTGGCGCCAGAACTTGAGCGCGCTTTATTGGGTCTGGAAGAGGGCTCGCAAATTACGCAAGAACTGGCACCAGAAAATGCATTTGGACCACGTAATCCTGAGCTGATTCAGCGTGTGTCGCGCGCTACATTGAAAGAAAATTCCGCTTTTGGTGAGCAATATGTGATCGGTGATTTGGTTGAGTTTGCAGCCCCTTCGGGTGGGCGCTTTGCCGGAATTTTGAGATCTATCGACGCCGAGGGTGCATTGTTTGACTTCAATCATCCTCTTGCAGGACAAACTGTTTTGTTTGAAACAAAAATTATCGGCATTTTATAAAGCGACAAATGGACAAAGAAATTTTATTGGCGCAACCACGAGGTTTTTGTGCCGGCGTTGACAGAGCAATAGAAATCGTTGAGCGCGCATTACAACAATTTGGCGCACCCATTTATGTGCGTCATGAGATTGTGCATAACGCTTATGTTGTGAACGATCTTCGAGAAAAAGGTGCTATTTTCATTGAAGAATTAGATGATGTACCTGCCGGAAATACGGTTATTTTTTCGGCGCATGGCGTATCACAGTCGGTTAGAAAAGAAGCTGAGGCAAGAGGCTTAACCGTGTTTGATGCAACTTGCCCTTTGGTCACTAAAGTACACATAGAAGTTGCAAAAATGCGGAAAGAAGGCCGTGAAATTATCATGATCGGTCACCAGGGACATCCTGAAGTTGAGGGGACGATGGGTCAAACTGAGGGTGGCATGCACTTGGTTGAAACGGTCGAAGACGTTGCTTTATTGGAAGTTGCAAATCCGGATTTACTTGCCTATGTCACACAAACTACTTTGTCTGTCGATGACACGATAGAGATTATTGGTGCCCTCAAGAGTAAATTCCCCCAAATTAGCGAGCCCAAAAAAGGCGATATTTGTTACGCAACAACAAATCGCCAAGAGGCTGTTAAATTTATGGCGCCGCAAGTCGATTTAGTGATCGTTGTTGGCAGCGCCAACAGTTCTAACTCTAATCGTCTGCGTGAAGTTGCGCAAAAGAAGGGTGCGGCATCCTATATGGTCGATAACGAGACACAAATTCAACCAGCATGGTTGGACAACTGTCGCCGTATTGGTGTCACAGCAGGCGCATCCGCCCCTGAAATACTGGTTCAACAAGTCATTGAGCACTTAAAACAGTTAGGCGCCTTAAGCGTACGCACGCTAGACGGTGCTGAGGAGAGTGTGACTTTTCCTATGCCAAAAGGATTGACGGGCATAAAGTAATCAGCAAAAGGAATTGTTCTTTCGATGCTTGCAAATTTTAAATTGCAAGTCTGTTTTTATTCAGTATTTTATTTCGTCTACTCATCATTAACATAGCTATGCTTTGATCGGCAGCAACGCTGATTTCTGCTTTACAGGCGGTAGTGGTGGTGTAGTATGGGGACGAACAAAACATATCTGCAATATTTTTGCCATTGTGTTGATGTTCAATCTCATTATAATTCCTCCTGTTTTAATAAACTGCATCATTGCAGTGCATGAAATATAAGTAGCATATAAGTGGCATCTAAAAATATTACAAAAAGCTTTTCATTCAAAGTTGCAGAGGAGAGTTTCATATGCGTTATCAGCACAATTTTATTGCTCCGGATTACATGACACGTCGTTTAGGCTAACAGGCGTCGAAATTGAGCGGCACTCATGAAAGACGGAGTGCCGTTTTTTGTTATCAGGAATGGTTTTTGCTGAGTGTTTTGCAGATTGAGATAAGTTGATATCTTAGTAAAAATCCCGATTAGTTCTTAAAGAGAGAAGCAATATGGATACATTTATCCAACAAATTATTAATGGACTGGTACTAGGGTGCATGTATGCCTTAGTCGCACTAGGTTATACGATGGTATACGGTGTACTTAATCTGATTAATTTTGCTCATGGCGACGTGTTGATGGTCGGCGCGATGGCAGGATTAACGATTATTAGTTTTCTTCAGCATGTCGCTCCTGATCTCCCGGGGATCGTCAAATTAATCATCGCGATTTTGGGGGCAATACCAGTTTGTATTATTTTGAACGTGGTGATCGAGAGGGTAGCCTACCGAAGGCTACGAAATGCACCGCGACTGGCTCCATTAATTACAGCGATCGGCATCTCGCAATTAGTCCAGGTTTTTGCGATGATTATCTGGGGTCGCAGCCCAATTTCTTTCCCAAGTATTATGCCCTCCACGCCGATCGCGATTGGCGGCGCGGTGATTTCACAAACACAAGTACTACTGCTAGTTTTGGCGACGCTCGCCATGGTTGGTTTGGTCTTACTCGTGGAAAAAACAAAAATGGGACGTGCTATGCGTGCTACCGCAGAGAATCCAAGAGTTGCCGGATTGATGGGAGTCGATTCGAATAAAGTGATTGTCGCGACCTTTGCGATTGGTGCTTCACTGGCTGCAATCGCAGGGGTGATGTGGGCCGCAAACTATTCTTCTGCTCAATTTGCAATGGGATTTTTACCCGGCTTAAAAGCATTCTCTGCTGCGGTACTAGGAGGCATTGGGAATATTTATGGCGCTATGGTCGGTGGCATTATTCTTGGATTGATTGAAAGTCTCGGTGCTGGCTACATCGGCGAGTTAACCGGAGGCTTACTGGGAAGTCAGTATCAGGATATTTTTGCCTTCGTTGTTTTGATCATTGTGTTGACGCTGCGCCCATCCGGCATTATGGGTGAACGTGTTGCAGACCGAGCCTAAGGAGAAAACAATGTCGAATTTATTTGATATAAAAGCAAATCCTAGTAAGGCTTACTCTAGCTTTGCAGTCCTCGCCATTATTTTAGTTGTATTCCCTTTTGTTGCCGCCAATTTTGGTAACTCCTGGGTACGTATTATTGACTTTGCTTTGCTCTATATTATGTTGGCGCTAGGGCTAAATATCGTTGTCGGTTTCGCTGGCTTATTGGATTTAGGTTACATCGCGTTCTATGCGGTTGGTGCCTATATTGCCGCTTTGCTTGCTTCGCCGCAGTTTGCTGTGGTGCTTGAATCTTTTGTCAATAATTATCCGGCTGTTGGTAATTTCTTGATGGCGGTCTTCGGTCCCGAAATCGCTCAGACTGGTTTGCATTTGTCGGTCTGGATAATCGTACCTATTGCGGCGGCTGTGGCTGGATTGTTTGGTGCTTTGCTGGGCGCTCCTACCCTCAAGTTACGTGGTGATTATCTCGCTATTGTGACTTTGGGCTTCGGCGAAATTATCCGTATTTTCATGAATAACATGAATTCACCAGTGAATATTACGAATGGTCCGCAAGGTATCAACATGATTGACCCTATCCGGATTTTTGGTGTGTCTTTGTCCGGTGAGGCTGGCTCAAATGCGACACTGAATATTGCTGGTTTTAGCATGCCTTCAGTGAATGCCTACTACTTCTTGTTTTTAGCACTTTGTATTGTCATTATTTTTGTCTCACTACGTTTGCAAAATTCGCGCTTAGGCCGGGCCTGGGTTGCGATACGTGAAGATGAAATTGCCGCTAAAGCGATGGGTATTAACACTCGCAACATTAAATTATTAGCATTCTCAATGGGGGCTTCCTTTGGTGGTGTTTCTGGTGCAATGTTCGCCTCATTCCAGGGCTTTGTGTCACCAGAATCTTTCTCATTGACTGAATCTATTGTCGTGTTAGCGATGGTGGTGCTAGGTGGTATCGGGCATATTCCAGGGGTTATTTTGGGTGCAATTTTGTTAGCAGCCTTGCCTGAAATATTGCGTCACAGCGTTGAGCCTTTGCAAAATCTTTTATTCGGCAAAATTTTGGTTGAAGCCGAAGTATTGCGTCAATTGTTATACGGTCTTGCGATGGTCCTGATCATGCTGAATCGACCTGCCGGTTTGTGGCCAGCGCCAAAACACGAAGATCGACCGACTAGCAGCAATGACAAAACTGCCGAGGCTTAAGGGATATCGACATGACTGAAAAAACTATTTTAAAAATTGAAGGTGCAAACAAACGCTTCGGTGGTTTGCAGGCTTTATCGAATGTCGGCATCAATATCAAGCAAGGCCAAATTTATGGCCTGATTGGTCCTAATGGTGCGGGTAAAACAACCTTTTTTAATGTGATTACTGGTTTATACCAACCTGATTCTGGCGTATTTGAATTGGATGGTAAGCCTTATTCACCTTCTGCCCCACATGAGGTTGCCAAAGCAGGTATTGCGCGGACTTTCCAAAATATCCGCTTGTTTGGTGAAATGACCGCTTTAGAAAATGTCATGGTGGGACGCCATATCAGAACTCATCAAGGTGTTTTTGGTGCGGTGTTTCGTTTCCCAGCGGCGGTAAAAGAAGAGGCAGAAATCCGCCTCCGTGCGCAAGAGCTGCTCGACTTCGTTGGTATTGGTCAGTTTGCTAGCCGGACTTCTAAATTTCTGTCTTACGGCGATCAGCGCCGTTTAGAAATTGCCCGCGCATTAGCGACGGACCCAAAATTATTAGCACTTGATGAGCCTGCTGCCGGTATGAACGCCACTGAGAAGTTAGCGTTGCGTGAGCTACTGGTAAAAATCAAAGCAGAGGGTAAAACTATTTTGCTGATTGAACATGATGTCAAATTAATGATGGGTTTGTGTGACCGTATTACGGTTCTGGACTACGGCAAACCGATAGCCGAGGGTATACCTGCAGACATACAAAAAAATCCTGCAGTGATTGAAGCGTATTTGGGAGGTTCTCACTAATGGTTGATAACGTATTGAAAATCAGCAACCTCAAGGTTGCTTACGGCGGTATCAAAGCGGTCAAAGGTATTGATCTTGAGGTGAACAAAGGTGAGTTAATTACTTTGATTGGTGCCAACGGCGCCGGTAAAACAACGACGCTTAAAGCAATTACCGGTACGCTACCAAGCTCTAAAGTAGAGGGCGAAATTCTCTATAACGGCAAATCCATTAAAGGGGTAACTTCATTTGAACTGGTGAATAACCATTTAGCTATGGTACCTGAGGGGCGCGGTGTTTTTACGCGTATGAGCATTTTAGAAAACCTGATGATGGGTGCATTTATTCGCAATGACAAAGCGGGAATTAATGCAGACATAGAAAAGTGGTTTGCGGTTTTCCCTCGCTTGAAAGAACGTGCGGCGCAATTGGCAGGTACTTTGTCTGGTGGCGAGCAACAAATGTTGGCGATGGCACGTGCTTTGATGAGTCATCCAGATTTACTGTTGCTTGATGAGCCTTCTATGGGTTTGTCCCCAATCATGGTGGAAAAGATTTTTGAAGTAGTCAGAAATGTTTCCGCTCAAGGGGTAACTATTTTATTGGTAGAGCAAAATGCGAAGCTGGCACTGCAAGCGGCGCATCGAGGCTACGTCATGGATTCGGGGGCTATTACTATGTCTGGTAATGCTAAAGATATGCTGAATGATCCTAAAGTTCAGGCGGCTTATTTGGGTGAGTAAATTACTCAAATGACAAAGCGATAAACACAAAAAAGCCCCGATTTCACTCGGGGCTTTTTTGTGTTTATTTAATTTGAATTTTCAAATTCAAATTAAAACTTATTTCTTGGTTGCTTTAGGCGTTGCTTTTTCTGTTGCTTTGGTGATTTGCGCTACTGCCGTTGTCATATTTGTTTCTATCGCTTCGACAGCTTGTTTGGTCGTTTTGCTTAGTTGGTCGTAACCAGCGTTGGCATTAGTGATGGCAGTTTTAACGAAAGTCACCATGCCTTCTGTGCCAGCAGGTGCATTTTTTGAGACTTCTTCAAATAACGCTACGACTTTGCGATTTGTTTCTGCAATTTGCGATTCTGCTGCCTTCGTAAATTCTGCTTGTGTGCTGGAAACGATTGTTGATAAATGACGACCATATGCCAAAGCTTTTTCTGTATTCGGTTGTGCGTGGGCAGCTGATAATGTAAAGAATTCTTGTGGGTCTTTAGCTGCCATTAATTGCTTGGCATTTGCTGTAGATTCTTCCATGGAGGTTTTAACAACGGTCAAATTTAGTTCTACAAATTTTTCTACGCTTTCAAATGCTTTAGTCGTTAGCGCAGTCATCATGGCAAGTTGAGCATCGAAATTTGCTTTAGTGGCAGCGGAAAATTGTTCTGGTGCAGAAAACATAGATTTCTCCTAAAAGGATCGTTCAATTTGATGACAGGGGTTGCATTTTTGAAACTATTTATAGCTGATATTGTGCGATGCAATATGAAGCATTTTATTGATTAATTGAGCGAAGTCAAGAAAATTGTGCATTGCAACAAAATTGTCTTTATTGAAAATAATGGCATGATTAGAAATAGGGATAAACGATTATTAGCAAATTCTTTCTAATCTGCGGCGATTATCGAAGCTAATTGTGACCAGGGGATGAAATCATCCCGTAGCTTCATGTATTATTTTTACAGGAAATGGTATTTCATTAAGATTGGGACTTACGCAAAATTGTCCCGGCAGGGCGTAGCGAAGAGGGTAGTACTTTAGTAAGACTAGGTGCTGTAACGCTTTGGGGCAGTTTTGTGTAAGTCCTAAATATGAGTCACACATGTGGAGCGCGACAAAATGGCAATAGAGGCAAAACAGAGAAGTGCATTTAAACATTTTCATGTCATCAGCACCCGCTGGATGGATAATGATGCTTATGGACATGTAAATAATGTGGTGTATTACAGTTGGTTTGATACCGTCGTAAACCAATTTCTGATTGTCAACAGCGTGCTTGATATCGAGAAAAGTCCATTCATCGGATTAGTAATTGAAACTCAGTGCAATTACCTGGATTCAGTAGCTTTTCCGGATGTGGTCAGCGCCGGTGTCAGCGTCACTAAACTTGGTAATTCTAGTGTCCGTTACGAGGTAGGCATTTTTAAAAACGATGAAGACACTGCCTCAGCACAAGGTCATTTTGTTCATGTTTATGTTGACCGGATTACCCGTAGGCCAGTGGTTATCCCAGACCGTGTAAGGGATTTGTTAAAAACAATAGCAATTTAAAATGCAGAGCCCTCGCAAAACAACCTTAGCTGTGTCGCGTCTCCTGGTCGTACTTGTATGTACGGCCTTCGTCGCCACGCTTTGCTGAGACAATTTCTGATAAGTCCTAAAAACTATACACGGAGTAATAATGATTAATTCCCCAAGCCAACAACATGTTGATGAAGCTATTGTTTCCCGACGTTCAATCCGGTCTTTCTTACCGACGCCAGTTGATCAGGAAGAGCTGCGCAAAATTTTAACGGTATCTGCCCGTGCGCCTTCAGGCAGTAACACTCAGCCTTGGAAAGTGTATGTCTTAACCGGGGATAAATTGCGATTGTTGTCAGCCAGCATACTCGCGGTACACAATGATGTAGAGAAGGCGCAAGAGCATAAACAAGAATATAACTACTACCCAGTCAAGTGGATCACGCCTTATCAGGAGCGCCGTCGTAAGGTTGGTTGGGATTTATACGCGTTACTTGGTCTCGGTCGAGAAAATAAATCTGGCATCCACGCGCAGCACGGGCGCAATTACGGATTTTTTGATGCTCCGGTCGGTTTGATTTTTACGATTGATCGCGTTATGGAGCAAGGTTCCTGGCTAGATTATGGAATGTTCTTGCAAAATATTATGCTGGCGGCACGGGGGCGCGGTCTTGATACTTGCCCTCAGGCGGCCTTCACTCAGTATCATAAAATTATTCAAGAGGTATTAAACTTGCCAGAAAACGAAATGCTGGTTTGCGGCATGTCGCTTGGCTACGCGGATCACAGCAAGATAGAAAATACCTTGATCACAGAACGTGATGCAGTTGATGATTTCGTTAAGTTTTTAGATTAGAACTTAGCTAAAGCCATCATTGCCACCGTCTCGGTAGCGTTGCAGCTCCTACTTCGACTAAGATGCTGTCTTTGTTGCTACGCCTGCCGGGGTAATTTTGTAGATCGCTTCGGCTTGAGATAATTATCAATTGCTTAAACTATCCGATCCACGTCGGGAAAAATTGATTATGACTAATCCGTGACACTAGACTTTTGTTCAAGTAATGCGCATAAGTCTTTAATTCTCTTGCGAATTTTCACAATTTTGCTACACTGCATCAAATTTTCTACATTTATATTTGGGAGCGATTGATGCTTAAATTTGCTCGTAAGGCACTTATTCTTTGCGTTGCGATGCTACCAGCATCAGCCGTATTTGCCGAAGTTGTGCACCACAAGAAGCACGTGCACAAAAAAGTAGTCACGAAACTTGCTGCAAGCAAATTTGTGACACACACGATTATCGTTAATGGCAAGAAGCGTGTGGTCACACAACGCGTCCCGGTCGTAGCCGTTGTCGCTGAAAAAGCAACAATGGGTGATATCGCAGGTCTTAAGCACACGCAAGATCCTTTGGCTTTGCAATCCAATGTTGCCTTCGTTGTAGACCAAGCCAGTTCCAAAGTCCTGTTTGAAAAAAACTCGAATGTTTCGTTGCCGATTGCATCGATCACTAAATTGATGACGAGTTTGGTTGTGGTCGAGGCCAAGCAAGACATGAGTGAAGAGATTGAAATCACGAACGATGATCTCGACAAAGAAAAAGGGACAAGCTCGCGTCTGAAAATTGGCTCCAAATTATCCCGTGCCGATCTATTGCATATCGCTTTGATGAGTTCTGAAAACCGTGCCGCTTCTGCTCTGGGTAGAAACTACGTCGGTGGTTTGCCAGCATTTGTCGCTGCGATGAACGCCAAGGCAAAAGAATTAGGCATGACCGAAACGCATTACGTCGATTCTTCCGGCTTATCTAGCCACAATGTCGCCAGCGCTCAGGATTTGGTGCGCTTGGTTAACGCGGCCTACCAGCATCCAGTAATTCGCCAATATTCAACGGACACCAGCTATATTGTTTCTCCAGGCGGACGTCCTTTACAGTATTCAAGTTCGAATAAATTAGTCGCAAATCCTACCTGGGAAATCGGCTTACAAAAGACTGGTTATATTTCCGAAGCGGGTCGTTGTCTGGTCATGCAGGCAATGATAGAGGGCCGTGCGATTGTGATGGTATTTCTTGACTCCAAAGGTAAATATTCCCGGCTGGCTGATGCGGGACGTATTCGTAAGTGGTTAGAAACAATTAAACCGCAAGCCTGATTTTTCAATCTAAATTAAATCTGGTCCGGCTAATTTGGCTAATCGGGTTTTGCAAGTGGTTAAAAAAACGGTTGATAGGGATAGTATGATCCTTATCAGCCGTTTTTTATTTCCTGCCTTACTCCGCTTTTATTCCAGCAAGCCATGCCAAAGCGCGCGCGTGCTGGTAACTTCCTTTGCAATCTGTTCTGGTGCAACACGGGCTTGCTCTTCTCCTTGCAGGCGCTGGTTGTGTTGAAGCTTGCGTAGCAGTCGATAAGCGTTGGCGTTTTGATCTGCCAGAGTAGCATCGATTAAGCCTAATTCTCCACATAGTTTAAGCAGCGCGATGTTGCCGATATTCGCGGTTAATTGCGGGTAGGTATGGGCATGCTTCAAGACTAAAAATTGTACGATAAATTCAATATCTATCATGCCGCCTGCATCTTGCTTCAGGTCGAATAAATTAGAGCGATTGGGATGTGCATCGCGCATTTTTTTGCGCATCTTGATCACTTCTTCTTTGAGTTTGTCCGGGTTACGTACTTGTCTTAAAACTTGCTCCCGAATCTGATCAAATTGCGTTGCGATACGCGCATCACCGGCACAAAATCGTGCTCGCGTTAAGGCCTGATGTTCCCATAGCCATGCAGATTTTTCCTGATATTTGGCAAATGCGGCAACCGACGATACCAGCAAACCACTAGCACCATCTGGTCGCAAGGCGATATCAACATCAAACAAAATTCCGGCAGGTGTGTGGCAAGTCATCCAGGTAATAAAGCGCTGCGCCAGTTTGGCGTAATTGGCCGGTGCGTCTTGATCGTCGTCGTCATATAAAAAAATGACATCCAGATCGGAGGCATAACTCAATTCTTTACCACCTAATTTACCGTAGGCGATGACGGCAAATTGCGGTTGCTCCCGGTGGCGAGTGGAAATCGTTTGCCAGGCTGCTTGTATCGTCGCTGCCACGATCACATCCGCCAGTTGCGACAAGGCATCGGCCAAATGTTCTACGCTGGCTTTACCCTCTAAATCTTGTGCCAGCAAACGGAATAGCAGGGCGTGATGCATCTCACGCAGGGTTTCCATCTGGCGCTCAGTATCGCCTTGGTGCTGGTCTAATTGTTGTTGTAGTTCGGTACTAAAATTGTCCCAGTCGACATCTTGATGTAGGGCTGTTTCGTCCAGAACACTGTCAAGTAATATTGGATGGCGGGTTAAAAATTTAGCTGCCCAATCGCTCGCGCCCATCATCCTGACGACACGCTCCAATGCATACGGATACTCGGTCAGCAGCGCAAGATAGGCCGATCTTTTGGCGATCGCTTCAATAAAATCCAATAGACGATTTAGCGTTGCCAACTGACCGCTACTTTGTTTGGCAATCAGTGCTAAGGCGCTATTGATGATGGCGACTAATTTATTACGATTATTATCGGACAGCGATTGCAGTCGCGGCGCTCGCCACGTACTCATCAGTCTTTTTACTGCACTTGGCACATCATGGAAATGTAATGAGACGAGATAAACTTCCAGCATTTCGTCACCATCTGCACCAGATAAAGTCGCTGCCAGCACGCTATCATCACCGGTTTTTTTCAGCGATTTTTTCTCTTTGAAAATAGCATCAAATTGTTCGGCAACAAATTGTCTGTGTAGGCTTAGTTCATTGAGTAATTCGCGGGTAGAACCATAGCCCATCATTTGCGCGATGATCAGCTGATCTTCTTCCTTGGCTGGGAATGTATGTGTTTGCGCGTCATCCAGATATTGCAAGCGATGTTCCAGATTGCGCAAAAAATCGTACGAGGTCAGCAATTGATCGACGACGGCAGACTCTAGGATATTTTTCTCTGCAAGGGTACGTAGCGTGTTGCGAGTAGACCGGTCGCGCAAGCTGGCTTCTCGTCCGCCCCGTATTAACTGAAATACCTGGCTTAAAAATTCAATCTCCCGTATGCCGCCTCGCCCCAGTTTAACGTTGTTGCTACGTTCTGGATGACGGGTTTCCTGTCGTATGACCTCGGCACGGATTTGTGCGTGCATCGAGCGCAGCGAATCGATCACGCCATAATCCAGGTAACGTCGATATACAAACGGTCGAATAATTTTATCTAGCGCCAGAATATCCAAAGGTTTGCCAGTGAGCGCACGTGCTTTAACCCAGGCGTAACGCTCCCATTCTCTGCCTTGCACCATAAAATATTCTTCAACCATCGCAAAACTAGCGACCAATGGACCGGAGTTGCCATTGGGGCGCAAGGCCATATCAACTCTAAAGCTGAAACCGTCTTCGGTGACTTCAGAAATTGCTGCAATTAATTTTTTACCAAGCCGGCTAAAAAATTCATGGTTAGATAAGCCACGTTGCTCGGCACTGGCATTGGTATCGCCGTTCTCGGCATAACAAAAAATCAAGTCGATATCGGAAGATACATTCAGTTCGTCGCCCCCCAGCTTACCCATACCGAGCACGATTAATTCTTGCGCCTCACCGGATTCTTCTCCAATCGGCGTGCCGTAGAGGGCAACAGCCTCTTGCATCAAGGCAGTCAAATGCTGTTGCACGACAAAATCGGCAAAACTGCTCGTTGTTGTGACGACTTCATCCAGATCGGCTTGTCCATTCAAGTCACGGATAATCAGGCTAGAAATCACCAGATTACGTAAGCGGCGCATCGCTTTGTGCAAGCTGGCACCTGCTTGTATTTCTTTTTGTAAAATCTGAGCAAAAATCACTGGGCTCAACGATAATCTAACTGTCTCTTGCAATATGGTGATGCGGCTGCTGTCCGCTTGCAGCCAGCGACTTACAAAGCGCGACAAACAATGTGGGAGTTGGTCCGATAGATCATCTGAACGGCCATCTGAACGGCCATCTGAGCCGCCATCTAAAAACACATCGGTATTGTTTGCCGTAAGCTTGTTCATATGCTTGTATTGGTGAAGTAGAGAAATGATTTTAAGGCAAATGACAGGCGCCGGTAGGATTTTGAAGGCAGATTTTTCAGGATAATTTCGATCGTCTGTATAAGTGAGCTAGCGTACAGAAATACGCATAAATAAAATATACTCTCTATAAGTATATTTAATCGTCCATATAAAACCTGGACAATAAGACATTTTTCTATAATTAGTGGGGGAGTATATTGGTTTTTGATGTAAAGAGCAGCGTGTTGGCAGATCAGTTTTTGTCATTGCCGGGCGATATTTTCTGGAAAATGCGTTGGTGTAATGTAGAGCTTACGCAAAACCGTTTGCGCAGATTGGTGCCCATTACTTTCTTTACTGTGCTCTCAATAGTGTTTCGCCACTCGGTTTTGTGGTTTTCTTCGATTTACCTTGCCGGAATAATTGTGCGTAAGTCTTATAAGTAATGAAAAATACGCCGCCTTTGCCACCTTCTCCTGCAAGCGATCCGCATCAGGCTATCGGTCAGCCTACTGATGTGCCTGCGCCGTTGCCAACCCAACAGCTCCGATCTTCCCCCTTCGGTGTATTGTTGCGTTCCTGTAATTCTTTTGGCTGGGCATGCGGTCTGGCTTTATTTGCCCTGTTGCGGGTAACTTTTAAACTGCTTGTCATTTGTTATTTCTTGTTTTGCGCTTTGTTTTTGGTGCTGCGCTATGGCGTACTGCCCAACGTCGATCGCTATAAGGGCGACATCGAGCAAATTGCCAGTAAGACCATAGGCCGTGATCTACGCATTACGACCTTGCATGCATCCTGGAATAAGCTTAATCCTGTGTTAGAGCTAGGCAATATCATCATCCACGATCAGCAGGGTAAAGTGGCTCTTGTGCTGCCGCAAGTATCTGCCAGCCTGTCGTGGACATCAGTGATTTTCGCTGAGTTAAGGTTGGATAAATTAGAAGTCATGCGCCCATCGCTGGCGATAGAAAAACAGCCCGACGGCAAGCTCTATGTCGCAGGTTTTTTGATCGATACCAAACCCTCGGAAGAGGATGCGGATAAAAGTAAAGGCCTCGATTGGGTCTTAGCGCAACATGAAATTGTGATCCGTGACGGCAGCGTGAGTTGGACGGATTTGCAGCGCAAAGCCCCTGCGTTGCAATTGTCAGGCGTTAATTTTATCTTGACCAACCAATGGCGGCGGCACCAGTTTGCTTTTAAGGCAGTTCCGCCTGCAACGTTGGCAGCGCCCCTGGATATCCGTGGTGATTTTCAGCATCCGGTTTTTACCAGAAAAATTTCTGATTTCTCTAACTGGACTGGCGACTTATATGCCGATGTGAGCCAATCCGATTTGGCAACCGTGAAAGCGTATATCGATTTGCCTGCGGATATTAAAACAGCCTTTGGCTCAGTCCGATCCTGGGTGCGTTGGGACGATGGGCGGATTGCCGATTTGACCGCAGATATTAAATTGACCGATGTCCTGGGAACCTTTCGCAAAGACTTGCCCGTGCTGGATATGCAGCAAGTCAGTGGACGTATTGTGGCGAGCGAGCGTGCGGCCTTAGGCGTGCGCTATCTGCCTAGTTTATTCGGTCAGGCTGGACATCAGATTGCGCTGATTAATTTTTCTATGAAGGCGCGGGACGGACAGTTGTTGCCAGCAACCAGTATTACCGAAAACTTTACTCCCGGTGAAAACGGACAGCCAGAAAAAGTGGAGCTGTACGCTAAGCAATTAGATCTGCAAACTTTAGCAAATTTCGCCGAACATTTGCCTTTGCCGGCAGATCAGCGCCGCATGCTAATTGATTTTGCGCCCAAGGGACAGCTCAAAAATTTTAGAGCGAAATGGCAGGGTAGTTATCCAGCCATTGCATCCTACAGCGTCACTGGTGAATTCAATAACCTGTCTATGCAGCCGCAATCTGCGCGTTTGGCAGAAGCCAAAAGCGGTAATACGTCTGCCAAAGCTGCGGTGCCTGCGATTCCTGGTTTTGATAATTTGTCCGGCACTTTAGATGCCAGCGATAAAGGCGGCAACTTTACGATTGATTCGCAAGACCTGGCGTTGCAAATGTCGGGGTATTTTGTCGATCCTTTGATGCCGTTTAAAAAGCTGCAAATGCAAGCGAGCTGGCAATTTTTAGCGCAAGATAAATTAGCCGTACAGTTGAATCAGATGGAGTTTCAGCAAGACCAGATGACGGGTTCTTTGTCTGGAAAATACATTATGTCGATGCGGCAGAACCATCTATCTTCACCTAATCAAGCTAATCGATCCGCTACGGCTACGCAGTCCAGTGAAGTCGATCTGATGGGCAAACTCTCGGGCTTTGACCTTAAGCAAATCGATCGCTTTATCCCGGCCAATGCGCCAGAGGATTTGCGTCACTGGCTGATCGGAGCCTTGCTGGATGGTCGCGCAGATGATGTGACTTTGCGGGTTAAAGGTGATCTGGCACATTTCCCGTTTGCTGTACATGAGGGGCGCCCAAATCATCAGGGTGAATTTTGGGTTAAAGGCAATATAGTCAACGGTAAGCTCGATTTCGCTCCCGGACATTTGTCGGAAGATGGCAAGAATCCGCTTTGGCCAGTGATTGATAGTATTAACGGTAGCTTTATATTTGACCGCGCCAAAATGGAGATCCGTGTCGAGACTGCAAAAACCAATGGTGCCGATTTAAGCAAAGTGAAAGCGGTAATTCCTGATCTGTTGTCGCATGATGGGATTTTGAATATTGACGGTACAGTCAATGGCAATTTGCAAACCATGTTGCAGTATGTGAACGCCAGTCCGGTCGACGGCTGGCTTGGACATTTTCTCAAAGACAGCAAGGCCAGCGCGACGGCGCAACTAGGCTTGAAATTGCAACTACCTTTGCGTCATATGGTCGACTCCAAAGTCCAGGGAGCCTTGCAGTTTGCAGGTAATGACGTGCTGCTGCAAAGTAGTATTCCCATGATCAGTGGCGTCAATGGCAAGTTGGAATTTAATGAAAAAGGCGTAGCGCTAAATACGCTTAAAGGCACAATATTAGGCGGCGCTGCGGTGGTCACAGGGGGCTCTCAAAAAGACGGCAGTATCCGTGTCAAACTAGATGGATTTGCGACTGCCGACGGTTTACGTAAAAACTTTCCGGTCTTAGCCAAAGAGCGTTTGGTCGACAAGATACAAGGCTCTGCGTATTACACGACTAGTATCAACGTCAAAAAACGTCAGCCAGAAATTTTGATTGAATCGTCCCTGCAAGGACTAGCGCTGAATTTCCCTGCGCCTTTACGCAAACTTGCTAACGAGAATATGGCATTGCGTTTTGAAATGCTGCCGCAGCTTTCTAATGATGCTAATCTAATACGCGATGAGCTGAAGCTGAATTTAGGGAATGTTATTGCCATCAAATACCAACGCCAAAAGTCCGTTGAGAATAATGCCAATTGGCAAGTTTTGCGCGGTGGGATTGGCGTTAATGCTCCTGCGCCAGAGCCAGATAGCGGGCTGAACGCAAATATCGATTTTAAATCTCTGCATGTGGATGAATGGCGTAGTTTGATGAGCCTGGGTGCTAATACAAACACTAAGCTTGCCGTTACTAAAGAGGGTGTCAACACTAACGAGAGTGGCGACATTGTTCCCGGAGCTATTGGCAATACAAATACCCAAGCTGATTTTGATGTGTCTGCTTATTTAGAGCCGAGCGTGTTGGCAGTGCGTACTGCCGAGCTACACGTGATGGGAAAAAAGCTGGATAACGTCGTGTTGGGTGCTACGCATCAAAAGGGATTGTGGCAGGCAAATATCGATTCCAGCCAAGCCTCGGGTTATTTGAGCTGGAGCGAGTCCGCAAATGTGCAAGGCTTGGGCAACGTACTGGCACGCTTGAGTAAGTTGACTATTCCACAGTCGGCAGCTTCAGACGTGACTGATTTGTTGGAAGGCAAAAGCAGCGGCACCCAAATCCCAAGTTTAGATATTGTGGCGGATAATTTTGAGCTATTTAATAAAAAATTGGGTCGTCTGGAGTTGATTGCTAATAATTTCCCGTTATCGACCGGGCGCGAATGGCGCATGCAAAAGATATCGCTTAAGAACGAGGATGCAGAGTTAAAGGGGTCTGGCAAATGGAGTAGTCGTGCTGGCGAAGGCTTAACTAATTTAAATTACGTTTTAGATATTAGCGATGCAGGCAAATTATTAGATCGATTAGGTTTTGCCAACGTGTTGCGTGGCGGTCGTGGCAAATTGCAGGGCGATGTAACATGGAACGGTTTGCCGTTTGCCCTGGATGTACCAAGTATGACGGGCCAAGTACAGTTGGAGCTGGCCGCAGGACAGTTTTTAAAAGTGGACCCAGGTGCGGCGAAGTTATTGGGCGTGTTGAGCTTGCAATCCTTGCCGCGACGTTTGACGTTGGATTTTCGGGATGTCTTTTCAGATGGGTTTGCGTTTGATTCAATTTTGGGAACAGCCCAAATTCAGCAGGGCACGGCAAGAACAGAAAACTTAAAAATGCGTAGCGTGAACGCAACCGTATTGATGGACGGCACCGCCGATCTTGTGAAAGAGTCGCAAAATCTGCACGTGGCAGTGATTCCCGAAATTAATGCGGGCACTGCTTCAGTCGTGTACGGTTTAGCCGTTAATCCTGTGATTGGTCTGGGTACATTTTTGGCACAACTATTTTTGCGTGAACCATTGGCGAGAGCCTTCACGTACGAGTACTCGGTGGCTGGCTCTTGGAAAGAACCGACAGTCACCAAGATGGACCATAAAGAAGCACAAAATACCTTACCTAAAGCTGAGGCGATATTAGTTAAATAGGTATTAGAAAACTGCTTGGATGATTGGCGGCGGAAGTTTCGGAACCGGTAAAGCTTGCTCTAGTTTGATCAGGATTTTGACTGAGTATTGCAAGTTCACTACCTAGGTAATTAAATATACTGGATATGGGTATATTGTAGTTGTCCAAGTAATCATTGGACAATAAGATATATTTTTTAAAAATTATGGGGAGTATGTTAAAATCCCTCGTAATCTGTAGCTTGGTTTTGCCAACTGAGCCTGCTGTTTTTTTCAGAGGATATAAATGAAAATCGCCGCTATACAAATGATCTCTACGCCTGTCTTACAAGAGAATCTGGCGACTGCGCAGCGCTTGCTAAAGCAGGCCGCCGATGCAGGTGCCGGATTGATATTGATGCCGGAATACTGGCCCATCATGGGATTGCATGAAGCGGATAAATTTAAGATTGCCGAGCATATTGGCAACGCTGAGCAGCCGGGTGTGATTCAACAATTTTTAGCGGATAGTGCACGCAGTCTGGGCGTTTGGATTATCGGTGGTACTTTGCCGTTGGTATCAACAGAGTCGGATAAAGTCTTGAATACGACTTTGGTATATAACCCGCAAGGCGAGCTAGTTAGTCGTTACGACAAAATTCATTTATTTGGTTTTACCAAAGCCACAGAGTCCTATGAAGAATCCCGCACTATTACGGCGGGCGATGATGTAGTGAGTTTTGATGCTGGTTTTGGCAAAATTGGTTTATCGATTTGCTACGATTTACGCTTTCCAGAACTGTATCGATCCATGGGAGATTGTGCTTTGATTGTGGTCCCGGCAGCTTTCACTTTCACGACAGGACAAGCGCATTGGGAAATCCTGCTGCGTGCCAGAGCCATAGAAAACCAATGTTATGTGCTAGCCTCGGCGCAAGGTGGGCAGCATGTTAATGGTCGCCGTACGTGGGGGCATAGCATGTTGGTCGACCCTTGGGGCAAGATTGTGGATGTGCTAGCGGAAGGTGAAGGTGTGGTTGGTGGTGAGTTAGATTGGGCCAATCTGAGCGCCGTCAGGACTAGCTTGCCTGCTTTAAAGCATAGAAAATTAGCCTGCTAATTTCTCTGCTAACTTGTCCGATAATTTGTCCCATCCGTCGATCGATACAAAACCATACTTTGCGCAAATTTATTTATATGCCAGACATGCTCTACAATCTATTCATTCGCCATTCTTATTCTGTAATTGGCACACTTAGAATACTCAAAAACACTGATAGAACACTATGACACCATTTGAACCCAATCTGCGCCACCTGGCGATTGCCCGCGATATTTTATTGACCCCGTTCGGTCTGGATGAATCCAAGCTGGTTAAAGTACTTGGTTCCATGTTTAACCACAAGGTTGACTACGCTGATCTATATTTTCAGTTCACCAAAAGCGAGGGCTGGAGCCTGGAAGAAGGCATCGTCAAAACCGGTAGTTTTTCTATAGATCAGGGCGTAGGCGTACGGGCAATTTCTGGCGATAAAACAGCATTCTCGTATTCGGATGAGATTTCTGAGCAAGCTTTGCAAGATGCAGTCAACGCAACCCGCACGATTGCACGCCAGGGCACGGGCAAAATCAAAGTCGCTTCCAGTATGCAAGGTGTCGGTGGCCGTAGTTTGTATTTGCAAAACGATCCGCTTGCGTCTTTAGATGCAACTCAAAAAGTCACTTTGCTAGAGCGCTTAGAAAAAATCGCCAGAGCTAAAGATCCGCGTGTGGTGCAGGTAATGGCTAGCTTGTCCGGTGAGTACGACGTCGTGTTAGTCGCGCGTAGCGATGGCGTGATTGCTGCAGATATCCGACCGCTGGTACGGGTTTCCCTGACCGTGATCGTAGAGCAAAATGGACGCCGCGAGATGGCGTCCAGCGGTGGCGGCGGTCGTTATGACTACGGTTATTTCTCCGATGTTTTACTTGATCAATATGCGGACGAGGCAGTCAAATCCGCATTGGTGAATCTGGATGCACGACCAGCGCCTGCTGGTCCTATGACTGTTGTGCTCGCATCTGGCTGGCCTGGAATTTTGCTGCATGAGGCCATTGGTCATGGACTGGAGGGCGACTTCAATCGCAAGGGTTCTAGCACCTTTTCAGGTCGTATCGGCGAGCGCGTTGCGGCAAAAGGCGTGACTGTAGTGGACGACGGTACCATTCAGGATCGGCGTGGCTCATTAAATATTGATGATGAGGGCAATCCGACTCAATGCACGACTTTGATTGAAGACGGCATTTTGAAAGGCTACATCCAAGACACAATGAACGCCCGTTTGATGAAAATGCCAGTCACTGGCAACGCCCGCCGTGAATCTTTCGCTCATTTACCAATGCCGCGTATGACTAATACCTACATGCTGGCTGGCGACAAAGATCCTGCTGAGATTTTGGCATCCGTTAAAAATGGTATCTACGCCGTTAATTTTGGTGGCGGACAGGTCGATATCACGAACGGTAAGTTCGTTTTCTCTGCGAGCGAGGCCTACATGATAGAAAACGGCAAAGTCACCTACCCGGTAAAAGGTGCAACCTTGATCGGTAACGGCCCCGATGTTTTAAATCGTGTGTCAATGATTGGTAATGATTTACGTCTGGATTCTGGTATCGGTGTTTGCGGCAAAGAAGGGCAGAGCGTGCCTGTTGGTGTTGGCCAGCCTACTTTGCGTATTGATGGTCTTACTGTGGGCGGCACAGCTTGATCTTAACGATGTTGATAGATGAAATTCTAAACTGGTTTAGCCTTGCCCAAAGGTACGGCTCATGATTGTTATCGCTATTGTTTCTGCCAAAGGCGGCGTGGGTAAAACGACGACCACCGCCAACCTGAGTGCGGGTATCGCACAACGCGACTACCCGAGTCTGGTGATTGATCTCGATCCACAAAATGCTGTGCAATGGCATATGGGTGGGGGAGATCAGTCAGACACTAGCGGAATTAGCACAATTGCTAACCGAGCTACTTCCCGGTTGTGGGATGCCGCTTACTCAAGTACTTTTGGGGTCGATTTTGTGCCCTACGGTAGTGCAGGCGAGCAACAGCGCATCGCTTTTGAACAAGTTCTGGAGCAAGATGAGGATTGGCTACTCAACCAGCTATTGCGCGCTAATTTGCCAAAAGATACGTTTGTCTTTTTAGATACACCTCCTGGTCCATCTATCTACTTAACTCAAGCAATAAATGCGGCGGACTTTCTATTAGTCGTATTGCTGGCCGATGCTGCCTCGTATGCCACTATTCCAGAGATGGAATCCTTGATTGATTCCCATAACGCCAGATCCACTATATTCAAACCGTCTGCTTACGTGGTGAATCAGGGCTCAAAGAAACAACTGGCGCAAGACGTAATCGCACTTTTCTCTGAGCGGCTGGGTGACAGAATGCTACCTTGCGTTATCCCAGAAAGTACACAACTGGAAGAGGCACTCGCATATGGGTATCCTATCCTTCAATCTGAGCCTGATAGCCCGGCAGCACAGGCCGTTCAAGAGCTGGTCGTGGATTTAATGCAGACGTTGTATGAGATACAATCAAGACGATAAATACTTTATTTTTTATGAACTTGCAGCATTAAATTAGGTTTGATTGTAAAAATCGTATTTTCAAGAGTGCAGTGCCAGGTCAAGAGAGTAATCTCTATTCTTTGTTAATAGTGGTTATTGATAAACGATTACTTTTTATGAGGAAACATGCAATTATGGCCTAATGATTGCTTAGTTCCTATCTGCCTATGTTAAATAATCCGGATTGAATTGTTAAATATTTCGATAGGAAGTTATAAATACTTAACATTTGTCTATCTCTATTTACTGGACGATAGTCTTATTGAAATGCTACAGTTCAACATACTAACAATGCCCAGTCTGGTCAGTAGTTATGATCCGATTACGTATGTAAAGGTTCGATGTGAGTAAACCAGTCAGCAATATTAATTATTACGAACAGCAGCAATGCTCTGTTCAGTGGCGTGCATTTTTAAACGCATTCTCTGTTGAATTTTCTGCGCAGGGAGATGTAAATGATTTGCGCACTTTTATGTATAAGTTGGGGCTGACAATGGCCGCTAGTTTTAAGGTTGATGGCGGTGAAACTTTGCTCACTCTCGAATCTGGGATCAACAAAGTTTGGGCCGACCTCGATTGGGGTTGGGTGCAATTGCGCGACGAGTCGGACTGCCTATTGATCGAGCATAACGCAAGTCCTCTTAAAGTAGCTTTTGGTGAACAAGCTTTGGATTGGTCTCCTGCTTTGTTAGAGGGTGTTTATTCTTATTGGTTTGAATCAATGGGTATTGATAAATCTTTGCGTTTGTCACAACGTGGAGCCGTATTGGATGATGGTCTTTTGATTGTGTTTCAATTGAAAAAGCAAGTTGAGGAGCAGGCTTACTTCACTCGTCGCTGATCAGATCATTGTCTGCAGAACAAAGTTGGGGCTTATATTATGGAAAATGATATTAAAAATCTCTTCAAGAAAATTGATGGAAAAGTAGATTCCTATCAAGAGATTCATAGTGATGAGTTAAACGAGCAAGCCAAACAACGTTGGCCTTTGCTGAGAGATGTACGTGCTAAAACAGCCACCGCTCATCCTATGAGGAATGCAATAGCGAGAGCGGAATCTGTCGTTAAAGCACCGACAATGTTGGCCAATAACACAACCTATAATCCTCAGTCAGTGAATCAGTCGATTCACGAGGGTAGTAGTTCGTTTGCAGGTTTTGCTCCAAAAGTACCGGTTACATCTGTAGACAATCTTGCGACTGCTCAAATAAAGACACAACCACAAATACCAGCACTGGCTCCTCGGGGCAATTCAAATGGTGTGAGCGGCATGAATGTCTCAAGTGCACAGTCGACTCCCTCAATATCAATTGCAGCATCTGCTTCGGCGCCTATTGCCGCACGGGATAATAGTTCTGCGCCTTCATTACATGCCTTATTTGACCGCTTGGCGCAAAAAGTTGAACCGGAAAAATTACCTGAGTCACCAGTCAATTCATTTTTTAAAAAAATATTTAAACCATGAGGGTAATTGCCGTCGTCTCCCCTAAGGGTGGTGTTGGAAAAACCACGGTTACGGCAAACCTTGCTGCGGAGATTGTCGCTTTTGGTGGCAAAGTCACTATCCTTGATCTTGATCCTCAAAATGCATTACGTTTGCATTATGGTATGCAATATGATGACGCCAATGGCGTTGTTAGACAAAGTGTATTGGGGCAGCCTTGGAGAGATGCTATGTACTCTAGCCCTTATGGGGTTGATTTTTTGCCTTATGGTATCGTCAGCGAAACTGACAGAAGTAGCCTTGAACATCATGTCAAAATTAAATCAACATGGTTATCGTCGCAATTGAAATCTCTAAATCTGGCCGATGATCACATAGTGCTTATCGATACACCTCCAGGTCCAACAGTCTATTTACAACAGGTTTTGCATTGTGCCAACATCGCGCTGATTGTGCTAAAGCCGGATGCTGCCTCCTACTCTACCATCCCATCGATTGAGTCATTGCTGCACTACTATTGCGGTGACAGAGAAGATTTTTTTGGTGCTTGTTATATCATTAATCAAATGGATGTGACCAAGCAGTTGCATCGAGATGTTTATCAAATGTTAAGAAAAAATTTGGGAGACGATTTAGTTCCTATTAGCATTCATAAAGATGAGGCCGTTAGCGAGGCGCTTGCCTGTCAGTCCCCGGTGGCGTATTACGCCAAGAATTGTTCAGCCACCCATGATTTGCACCAGATTGCTAATTGGCTGCAAACACATTTCAATTTGGTTACCTGATGCGTTCGATTCTCAATTCCCGATATCTATATGGCCGCCTAAACGAGTTGGGGCGCAGATTAGTAAATTGGCAGGGCTGGGAGCTTAAATCTACCCGTGCTGTCGCATTAGTTGTGGCCGCAATGTTGTACTGGACAAGTATCAGTATTCCGCTTGAACTTCCTTATCAGATATTGTTTTCTGTAGTGGTTTTTGGGACTGCGACTTATTTACGCCGCTACTCAGGTACTTTGGTGTCCTTGGTTATGATTATGTTCTCGGTGAGTGCTACCAGCCGTTATATTTATTGGCGTGTTCACTCCACAATCGATGCTGAAAATATATTGGATTTGGCGTTCGCTTTAGTCTTGGTTTCTGCAGAAGTGTACGCTTGGCTAGTATTATTGCTGGGATATCTACAAACCGCATGGCCACTAAAGCGTAAGCCAATATTGATGCCAGTTGATACTGATTTATGGCCAGTTATTGATTTATTCATCCCTTCATATAACGAAGATATGAGTGTGGTAAAGCCTACCGTGCTGGCCGCATTAGGTATTGATTGGCCTAAAGATAAACTTAATATCTACATCCTTGACGATGGACGTCGTCCTGAGTTTCAAGTCTTCGCCGAATCCGTTGGTGTTAAGTGTTTTACCCGTTCTGACAATAAGCATGCGAAAGCTGGCAACATCAACGCTGCACTTGCAAGAACGACTGGTGAGTACGTCGCTATTTTTGATTGTGATCACATGCCCACGCGCTCGTTTTTACAATATGCGATGGGCTGGTTTTTGGCTGATGAAAAATTGGCAATGGTTCAGACTCCCCATCATTTTTTATCGCCTGATCCATTTGAACGTAATTTGAATACCTTCCGCAACGTACCCAATGAAGGTGAATTATTTTACGGCTTGATACAAGATGGCAATGACCTTTGGAATGCGACTTTTTTCTGCGGTTCTTGTGCTGTATTGCGCCGCTCCTGTCTAATGGAGGTTGGTGGCATCGCTGTTGAGACGGTTACAGAAGATGCGCATACCGCATTAAAAATGCAAAGACTAGGATACAACACGGCTTATTTAGCGTTACCACAAGCGGCTGGTTTAGCGACCGAAAGTTTGTCCGCTCATGTAGGTCAGCGTATCCGATGGGCCAGGGGGATGGCGCAAATTTTCCGCACAGACAATCCTTTGCTTGGTAAAGGATTATCGTTTGGTCAGCGGCTTTGTTATAGCAATGCAATGCTACATTTTTTTTACGGCTTACCCCGCATGATTTTTTTGCTGGCGCCGATCGCGTATTTGTTTTTTGAAATTCATCTCATCAAGGCTTCCGCGCTTGCAATCGCTGCATACTCCTTGCCCCATTTATTGCATGCCAATATGACTAACTCCCGTATTCAGGGCGCGCATCGTCATTCGTTTTGGGCTGAAGTGTATGAAGCAACTCTCGCTTGGTATATTTTTCGCCCCACTTTGGTTGCTTTGATTAATCCTAAACTGGGTACCTTCAATGTGACTGCAAAAGGTGGTTTGGTCGAGGAGGAGCACTTTGACTGGGTTATTTCTAAGCCTTATCTTGTCATGTTAGGCCTGAATATACTTGGATTCATCATTGGTATTGGGCGAGCACTGTGGTGGAATTCTTATGAGCTAGATACTGTTATTTTGAACATGTTGTGGACTTTTTATAATTTGATTATTTTAGGTGCCACTTTGGCAGTGGCTACTGAGTCTAAGCAAGTGCGTAAGACGCATAGGGTTAAGGCAAGGTTAAGTGCGATATTGCAATTGCCGGGCGGACATTCTCTTGTATGTGAAACCGAGGATTTCTCCCTTGGTGGTATGTCCTTGCGAATACCGGAAGAAGTTTTCATTGCTAAAAATGAGGAGGTTCACGTCTCTTTGTACGGTACGACTGGGGAACACATTTTTCCAGCCAATGCAGTTTTTTCCAAACAGGGTTTGTTGAGTGTTCAATTTCAGAAGCTCACTTTGGAACAAGAAATTAATTTAGTAAGTTGTACGGTTGGACGTGCAGACGTCTGGCTAAATTGGGCAAAGGAGCGTGATTTTGATCATCCTTTGAATGGACTGAAGGAAATTTCCATACATAGCTATGTCGGTTTTTCGAGATTTGGTTCAAGTATCATCCAGTACCTAGGGAATAAAACTATGCCTTTTAACAAGAAAATGAAAAACTCTCCGATGATGAAAACAATTAAGGGCAAGTTCATGCGCAAGCGAGGAACTACGGCGATAGCTTTACTTTTTGGTCTGTTTTTACTTGGGCAAGATAATGTTGATGCAAAGACAAAACATACTAAATCTGACGCAACAATTAGTGAGTCAGCCAGCACTGTTGTCGAGACTGAAATTAGTTCTAAATCAAGTTTGCCTCAGAGAACCGTCAACATTAGTTTAAAACAAATGGGTTCGGCTGCTGATGTTGAGTTACGTGGCGTTGAGGGCGAACGCTCTTATCCGTTCACGGTTCGCAGTGATGAAATCATTACCGCAGCGAAGCTTAAATATGGTTTGGCATATTCTCCCGCTCTGTTGCCAGACCTATCGCATATCAAAGTAGCTGTGAACAATGAGTTGATCACCGTTGTTCCTTTACCTAAAGAAACTGCCAGTGGTGTCGTTCGTGAAAACGCCATCGATCCGCGTGTTTTTGCTGACTTTAATAAATTAAGTTTCAAATTGATTGGCCATTACACCAGAGACTGCGAGGATCCCTCACATTCGAGCTTGTGGGCAAATATTGGAAACACTTCTAACCTTGAATTAACAGTCGCCTCTATTGCTTTGCAAAATGATTTGGCCTTGCTCCCGGCTCCTTTTTTTGATAGTCGTGACGCTAAATTATTAGAGCTCCCCTTCATTTTTTCAACAGCACCATCTCTTGATGTATTACGAAATGCTGGAATTGTTGCCTCTTGGTTTGGTCATTTAGCGTCTTATCGTGGTGCGAAATTTCCTATTTCAACGCAATCATTGCCCTTGGGTAATGCGGTTGTATTTGCTACTTCAACTGAGGCACCTGCGGGAATTACATTACCGGTAATTTCTGGCCCAACTTTAGCTATTATTGCGAACCCAGCTAATTTGAATAAAAAGCTTTTATTAGTGTTAGGTAGAAACGCCGCTGAATTGAAAATTGCTGCAGAGACTCTGGCTTTGGGACAGTTAGCATTGTCAGGAGACAAGGCTTTGATTAAAAACTTCGAAGAAGCAAATCAGCGTAAGCCATATGATGCGCCAAACTGGCTTCCAACAGATCGCCCAGTCAAGTTTGGGGAGATGGCAATACGTAAAGATTTACAGGTTAACGGTTTATATCCAGACTTGATTCGCATTAACATGCGAGTTGCGCCTGATTTGTTTACTTGGCAAAAAGATGGAGTACCAATTGATTTACGGTATCGTTTTACTCCTCGCCCGACACTGGATAAATCAACTTTAAACGTCAGCATCAACGGTGAGTTTATTCGTTCTTTGTCACTCTCTGGGACGCAAATTGATAAAGGGAAAATTAAAGAGTCAGTGTTACTTCTTTTTAAAGAAGGAAATCGTGTTGCACAAGAGCAAGTGCAGGTTCCAACTTTCCAGATCGGCGCTGAAAATCAGCTTCAATTCCAATTTTTTTATGATTATGTAAAGCAGGGTCCATGTAAGGACGTGTATCTGGACAATATCAGTTCAGCGATTGATCCTGATTCGACGATTGATTTTTCAGGTATGCCTCATTACACCGCAATGCCTAATTTAGCCCACGTAGCTAACGGCGGTTTCCCTTTTACCAGAATGGCAGACTTGTCAGAAACTGCTATCGTCATGCCAGAGAGACCTAGCCCACAAGAGATAGAAGTGTTCCTTGATTTGATGGGGCGTATGGGAGAATCTACTGGCTATCCTGTGACCAATAATGTGCTCATATCCGGAACGGACACTGATAAATTGAGTGGCAAAGATGTTATTGTGATTGGCACAAACGGCAACACTCCGTTATTAAAGCAATGGTCAAAATACATGCCTTTGTCTATTGATGAAAAAGGTAACAGGCTCCAATTGCCATCAGGTTTTCTACGCTTACTAGCAAATTGGACTGGCAGAGATATTGATAATATCCAACGCCGTGCCGGAGAGATGCTGGCAAGTAGCGGGGGCGCGTTTGGTGCGATGATGCAGTTTGAATCACCAGTTACCGGCGGGCGCAGTGTTGTCGTACTTACCTCGGGCGACGGTGATAATCTGTTAGGCTTAACAAAAGCTTTGGCAAAGCCTGATCTCAGAAGTAAGTATCAAGGTGACTTAGTTATTGTTAAAGGGGACAAAATAGAGAGCGTACAGATTGGCGACACCTATTATGTCGGTAGTTTACCTCTCTGGACTCGGGTGAAATGGTTTTTATCCAACCATCCAATGATCTTGATTGCTTTTCTGATGTTAGCGTCATTAATCGTTGCGACAATTTTGTTCCGCTTCCTTCGTAAAAAAGCAGCATCTAGATTGGCACTCAAAGAAGGTCATTAAGGATATTGCAAGTCTATTATGGATATGTAAGTGGATTAGTCGCTACAGCCGTTACTCACGTATTTAAGCCGGATCACCGCGAAATTCTGAATGCAAATGTTTTTATGTTGAAGATACATAGACATTTGCATTTGTACGAAAAATAAGCTCTTGCTAAGACAATAATCACTTTTTAAAATTTTTAAATATAGATGCGGATCTTGTAGACATTAAGTGGTTCTCTACAATTAGAACGTGATTAATAGGGGAAATGAATGGTTTTTAAGAAAAAAGCGATGGTGCTGGCGCTTTTGATGACGGTTGTCGAGAGTGATCTTGCATTCGCCGATTCCTCTTTAAATCAAAAACTGATAGAGCAAGCACAATATTGGTCACAAAGGGGACGTGATGATAATGCTGCTGACGCGTGGCGCAAATTATTAAAAATTGATCCTAATAGCATTGAGGCGTTAGGGGCGCTAGGTGTGATTGAAGCCCAGAGCGGTAACTCAGAACTTGCTAAAATCTACCTAGCTAAACTCAAACAATTCCAAGGAAGTAGCGCGCAAGTTCGTGTTGTAGAAGAGGCAGTGCGCCGCGGTGTTGGGAGTGGTAAAGGTCAATTAGACGATGCTCGGCGTCTTGCGCAGCAAGGGGATCCCGAGGCTGCAGTAGAGACTTATAAGCTTATGGGCGATCCTAGTAAGCTGAAAGGTGATGCAGCGCTTGAATACTATCAAACTTTAGCTGGTACTTTAGCGGGGTATAACGAAGCAAAACGCGGTATAGAAAAACTAAATAAGGAAAATCTGGGTAACAATAAGTACGCTTTGGCATTGGCACAAGTGCTGACCTATCGTGAGTCAACGCGTCGTGATGGCCTGTCGATGTTAGAGGCGCTTAGCAGTAAAGCAGATGTTGCAAAACAAGCTAGCGACTCATGGCGTCAGGCTTTGACTTGGATGAATACTCGGGATGGCAATGCTAAATACTTTCAAGGCTACTTAGCAAAACATCCAAACGATAAGGCGATACAAGATCGTCTGACTAATTTAAATAAACCTCCGGTAAACGTAGTTGTTGCAGAGAGACGGACGGCTGTTAAACCAAAGATCGCCGTTGAGGATCCTCTGCTAAAAATCCAGACTGCTGGTTTCAAGGCATTAGAAGATGGCGACATCAAAACTGCAGAAGCTGAATTTCAAAAAATTCTCAAGGTTCATCCCAAAGATCCGACTGCAACAGGAGGAATGGGTTTAGTGAAGATGCAGCAAGAAGAGTCTATTGAAGCTCGTACTTTAATTAAAAAAGCTATCGACTTGTCGTCCAAGAAAAATAAAAACCAATGGCAGCAAGCTTATGAGAGTGCATCGTATTGGGCTTTAATTGAAGAATCTAGAAATGCATTCGAGAATAGTGATAGCGCCAAGGGAATTGCTTTTTTACGAGAAGCAGTGAAGCTGAATGGTAAAGAACCAGTCGGAATTTTGCAATTGGGCGATGCATTGCTTGCAGAAAATGATTTGCCCTCTGCTGAGGCCAACTATCGCCAAGTATTTAATCTTGATAAGAATAATTTAAAAGCACTCAGTGGATTGATCAATGTACTGATGTTGCAAAAGCGGATTAAGGATTTAGATGCTTTAAGCAGTTATATGTCGCCGGCACAGCTTGCTAGCTTGTCTGATATAAAAGCAAACGACTATTTGGAGAAAGCAAAATTGGCAGAAACAGCTGGTGATCTGGCTGGTGCTCAATTAGCTATGGAGGATGCTATTTTGATAGCGCCGGATAATGTCTGGATGCGCCTCGCTTTAGCGCAGCTTTACTTAAAACATGACATGCCAGGGCAAGCGCGTTCTTTGCTTGATCCGTTAACTAATGTTGATAATCCTCAGCCCGATGCCTTATATGTGAGCGCCTTGTTGAGCGCGCAGCAACAATTGTGGTGGGAGGGTTTGGTTACTATGGAAAGAATTCCTGCTAAATCACGTAAGCCAGAAATGTTTGTTTTACAAAAACGGATGTGGATTTATGTTCAGCTAGATCGTATTAACTTATTGCTTAAGCAAGGTGATATACCGCAAGCTAAAAATACTTTATCCCTTGTTGAAGTTGCAGCGGGTAGTGAGCCCGAATTTGTAGGAGCAATTGCGGATCTTTACATCAAAAACGGCGATCCGGAGCGTGGTCTTACGTTAATACGGCAAGCAGTACAGAAGATGTCGCAGCCGTCCAGTGGTTTGCTGTTGCAATATGCAGATGTATTGTTGCGTACCAATCAGGATGCTGAGTTGGAGCCGGTGATTAAAAAGATTGCAGCAGTACCCAAATTGCCAGAAGCTGAAGCGACTTCTTTTAAAAATCTTCAACGTGTGATTGCTTTAAGATCGGCTGAAAAGGCACGTGAGACAGGTGAACTGGCTAGTGCGTATAGTTACATCCAACCTTACTTGATTGCAGACCCTGAGGACAGTCTTTTATTGTTAGCTCTCGCCAGAATGTTTGTCGCTGCTGGAGAAATGGACTCTGCCAAAGAGTTGTATACCCGGGTATTACAAACTGAACCGGATAATATTGAGGTACGTCAAGGCTTAGTCTACGCGGCAATAGAAGTCAAAGACTTTCCTATTGCAGAGAACCATTTATCCGCTTTGATGAAGTTGCAGCCAGATAATCCCCGCTTTATTGCATTGGCTGGGCGAGTAGCACTAGCTCAAGGACGGAACAGCAAAGCACTATCTTATTTTAAGCAAGCATTGGCTTTAGAGCAATCGCAGCAAACCATGGTAGGTATGGGAGCTAATGGACTCAGGCTGGTTGAGCAAGCGCCAGAGACTGATATCAATAATTTTTCCCTTAATCCATTCGCAGAAAAAAAAGCACGTGTTGCTGATGCTCCTGTGCCGAGACCCGCATTGAGAGAAGTCGCGCCTAATACCAAACTTACTGGCGCTGTTCCGGCTTCAACTGTATCAAACGCAATTCAAACTACTCCTGCCGTTGCACTAGTGAATGCAGCGAACACCGCATCCAATACGCCTCAAACAGCGCAATCTAAAGCTTCAACTGGTTTGCCGCCTGCCTCTAACGCCTTGATTCCTCGCACGTTGCCTAATACAAACCCAAGTCCAGGCATTACGGCGTCTACAACTTTGACCAACCCCAACCGCGTTCTCGCTGGTGGTGGTCCCTCAAGTATGAATAATGTGTCCACCGCGGCTGTACCAGTATCCCGTACTCAGTTGCCATCAACAACTGCAACTATGAGTGCTGCTCCGGTATCACGATCCTCGCTAACGAAAGCTCCTGTCACTGAAGAAGAGGCATCGCTAATTGGTGAGATCGATGCCCTCAATGCCTTAAACCGCTCACAGCTGTCAATCGGTTTTGCAGCGAGGGCCCGCAGCGGCGAAGTAGGTCTATCACAATTGAAAGATCTGGAAACTCCCATAGATCTGCAGTTAAATTCTTTAGGGCAGGGACAGTTTGGCCTAAAAATTATTCCGGTGTCGCTTGATGCTGGAACCTTGAATCTTAATGATACTAATGTCGCTGGCCAGTTTGGAAAAAATATTCAGATCAACGAGCGAGCTAAGTTTGCCAAACAATCTTTCACGAGCGTCGCCCAGCAATCAGGATTGTCAAATATTGCAGAATTGAACGAAAAATCGAACGGGGTTGCCCTCAGTCTGAGTTATGAATTAAACGGATTAAAAGTAGATATCGGTTCTAGTCCAATTGGTTTCTCGGTCCGTAATGTGGTCGGAGGCTTACGTTGGTCTAGCAGAGTTGATGAGATTAACTTTGGCGTAGAAGTCGCACGCCGTTCTGTGACGGATAGTTACTTGTCATATGCAGGGACTACCGATAGTTTGTATGGACTGACGTGGGGTGGTGTGACAAAGACGGGTGTCCATCTCGACACTTCTTATGATGTTGACGATGGCGGTCTGTATGCCAGTGGTGGCTATGCAGCAGTCAATGGGAAAAACGTCGCCTCGAACAGTACCTTTGATCTTGGCGGTGGCGCCTATTGGCGCTTCTTGCGTAGTCGCGATATGGTAGCGACTACCGGTTTGAATATGACGTCGTTTTTTTATAAAAAGAATTTACGTTATTTCAGCTACGGACAAGGTGGTTACTTCAGCCCAAAAAATTATATTGCGCTTGGTGTGCCAATAGACCTGAGCGGACGTAAAGGAAATCTTGCTTATCAGATTGGTGCTTCAATTGGTATTCAACACTTTACTGAAGAAAGTAGTCTCTACTACCCTAACTCAAAAGCAGATCAGTCTGAACTAGAGGCATTTGCTGCCGCTAATCCAACGCTGAATATCGCAACGACCTATCCCGGACAATCGCATAGTGGCATACAGTACAAATTATTAGGCGGATTAGAGTATCAAATTGCACCGCAGTTTTTTGTCGGCGGACGTTTTTCTATAGACAACTCCGGTGACTTTACCGATGGTTCTGGCGCCATTTATTTGCGTTATAACTTTGAGCCACAAAGAAAGCCAATTGTCTTTCCTCCGGTAGCGCCTAAACCTTATTATCTGGGGAATTAAACCGTGATGCTTTCAAAATTTATATTATTGATGTCGATGCTGATGATAGTGCCGGCAATTGCACTCGCAGATGATCCTCAAAAAGAGGGGCGGGCTTATTTGGCGCAAGGGGACAACAATAACGCAGTGAAAAAATTTGCAGAGGCGGCAAAAAGTAATCCATTCGATGCCTCCGCTTTAAATAATCAAGCCGTCGCTTACGCTGCCCAGGGCGATAATGAAAAGGCACTAACGTTGTTAGAGCGCGCAAATAAACTCAGCCCTAATCGTACTGATATCGCGGCTAATCTAAATGAATTACGTACCTGGATGAGTCGATATACGCCGCAGTTACTTGCGCAGAGAAAAGAGCCAATTATGAATGTTTATCCTAATCAGTCGAATGTTCCACCAGAACCACCTGCACTTTGGAAAAAATAAATCATATCGCCGGGTCTTATCGTGGTCTCAAAATGCGTGTACATAATTTCATAATGCAGGCGCTTGCCAAATGCCAGTTTTTAATGCAATATGAGTGTCGTCTTATTTTTTGAAGCCATAAATATTGTTGAAATAATTATAGTCAGTCTTTAGAAATAAATAAAAAGCCACTAATTAAATGAAACTCACACAATTCTTTTTCTTCTTTTATTTTAGCTATTCCCAGCCAAAGGCGGTGGAAAAACGGTAAGCGCACGAAGAAAAAGAGCCAACCAAATTTCTAAAAAACTGCCAGCGATGGCGGTTTTTTTTTGATCATTTTGATGAATCAGTTTTTGAATTTTTATTGAACGTTTGTTGAGCATTTATTGAACACTTATTGAACACTAACAGGGAGCTACACCATGCTACGCACTGACGATCTACGTATACGGGAAATGAAGGAGTTGATCCCACCCTCGCACTTGATCCGTGAGTTTGGCTGTTCAGAAAAAGCCGCGGATACCGCTGCCAATGCACGTACTGCCTTGCATCGTATTTTGCACGCACAAGACGATCGCGTCATGGTTGTCATTGGTCCATGCTCGATTCACGATACCAAAGCTGCGATGGAGTATGCGCACAAGCTAGTCGAGGAGCGTGAGCGCTTTGCCGGTGAATTAGAGATTGTGATGCGCGTGTATTTCGAAAAACCACGTACTACGGTCGGCTGGAAAGGTTTGATCAACGATCCGTATATGGATAATAGTTTCCGTATTAATGATGGTTTGCGCATTGCTCGTGAATTACTATTAAATATTAATGAGCTTGGCTTGCCTGCCGGAACCGAATATCTGGATGTGATTAGTCCGCAATATATTGCGGACTTGATTAGCTGGGGCGCGATTGGCGCACGTACTACGGAGTCGCAAATCCATCGGGAATTAGCCTCTGGCTTATCTTGTCCTGTCGGCTTTAAAAACGGTACTGATGGCAATGTGAAGATTGCAGTCGATGCGATTAAAGCTGCCTCGCATCCGCATCATTTTTTATCCGTCACAAAGGGTGGTCACTCCGCCATAGTGTCCACTAATGGCAATGAAGATTGCCACATCATTTTACGCGGTGGTAAAGCCCCTAATTTTGATGCCGCCAGTGTTGATGCCGCATGCAAAGATATCGCCAGCAATGGTTTGGCATCTAGGTTGATGATCGATGCATCACATGCGAACAGCTCAAAAAATCCAGCCAATCAGATTCCGGTCTGCGCTGATATTGCCAGCCAGATCGCTGCCGGTGACAATCGTATTGTCGGTGTTATGGTGGAATCACATCTGGTTGCAGGACGGCAGGACCTGATACCCGGTAAAGAGTTGTTATATGGCCAGTCCGTAACCGATGGATGCATTGCCTGGGATGACAGCATCAAGGTATTAGAAGGCTTGGCCGAGGCGGTGAAGCAACGTCGTCTTAAGCAGCAGGGATAAGAGCAAGCTAAGAAAAAATCCTAAGCTTAAAGATGAAAAAGGCTGATGAGTCAATTACTCTTCAGCCTTTTTCACGTTTCCAAATAAATCTGGGTTTATTCTAAAAGCGTTTGGTCAAAGTCATTTGATCGCCTTCACGCCGCATTTCTACACGGTTTAAAAATGACATGCCGAGCAGAGTAAATGTAAGACCACCCTCAAGCACAGATGCATCTACCTGCTGTAATTCTAGGTCGCCAATTTTGACCGAATCTAGTCTGATTTTATAGACTGTCACAATGCCATTAGCCGTGTTAGCACGGCCTAATTGGCCAGCTTTGTAGTTGATACCAAGTCGTACCGCATCTGCCGCAGGAATGGAAATCAGACTGGCGCCAGTATCCACTAACATATTTAAGCTACTGCCACCGTTGATCTGGCCTTTAGCGGTGAAATGCCCGAGAGAATCTGCCTGCAATACGACGTTGTTACTGGTGCTGGCCGCCGCCCTGTGTACATACTGCCCGATCGCTAATACCTGGCGTTTGCCATTGACGTCAATCGTGGCAGTCTCATTATCTGCCGCAATTAATTTGATGCCGTTGGTGATGGTACTGCCGACGGAATACGTTTTCGGTTGATTGCCTTCTACCACTAGCACGGCTTTACCTGGGAACAAACCAACTACGCCAATTTCCGCTGCCAATGCTGACGATAATACACAGCACAACAGTGGTAAGCAGAGCAAACGCGAGGAAATTTTCATAGGTGGTTTGCAGCTAAAAAATGATTGTAAAAGCAAAGAGGCGCAGCGAGTTTAAAGCAGTTCCTGAAAACTATATTTAAAACTCATTGCTAATAATTAATCGCGGAAGTTATTAAATTCCAGCGGCAAATCTTTAATATCCTTACGCAGCAGCGCCATCGCCTCTTGCAAATCATCACGCTTGGCACCAGTGACCCGTACTGCATCCCCCTGAATTGTCGCTTGTACTTTGAGCTTACTTTCTTTGAGTGCCTTAACGATTTTTTTTGCGTCTTCTGTCTCAATGCCATTTTTAACTTTGATGACTTGTTTGACTTTGTCGCCGCCAATTTTATCGATCTTACCCATGTCAAGGAAGCGCACATCGACTTTACGTTTGCCTAAAGTTTGCGTTACTTCAATCATGATTTGTTCAAGATGGAAATCAGAGTCGCCAAAAATAATGATTTCGCGTTCTTTGTCTTTCAGTTCGATTTTGGCGCTAGTGCCTTTAAGGTCGAAGCGGTTAGTGATGACTTTGTTCGATTGCGTCACCGCATTCTTGACTTCTTCCATGTTGGCTTCAGAGACGGTATCAAATGAGGGCATGATGCTTCCTTAGTGAAAAAATTAACGTGCATCATTTTAGCAAATGCAGGCAGGTACGACAGGCCAAAGGCTATAATTCTGCGCTTATGGCAAACAAACTTCCTCTTCAACACGATTATCCGCTGCAAAAGCTCAATACCTTCGGGATTGCAGCTAAGGCCAGGTCTTTTTTGCAACTTCAAACGCGCGAACAATTGCTTAGCTTGCATGCAGATCCTACTTTGTCTACTCTACCGCGTCTGATTTTAGGCGGTGGTAGCAATCTCGTACTATCCGATCGGCTTGATGCACTAGTAATACAAATGAGTTTGATGGGAAAGCATAAGTTAGCGGAGGACGCTGAGTATGTGTACTTACAAGCCGAAGCAGGCGAGAACTGGCACGCGTTTGTTCTGTGGACATTGGCAGAAGGTTATGGCGGTTTAGAAAATCTCTCGTTAATTCCAGGTACGGTAGGCGCTGCACCGATTCAGAATATCGGTGCTTATGGCGTAGAAATGCAGGATTATTTCTATAGTCTGAGTGCGTTTGATTTTGTTACCGGCGAGATTATCGTGCTGGATAAAGAGGCATGTAAATTTGCTTACAGAGACAGCATTTTTAAGCATCAGTATAAAGACCGACTGCTTATTTTGGATGTTACGTTTGCCTTACCAAAACAATGGCAAGCACATATCAACTATGCCGACGTAGCGAAGTTTTTAACTGATCAACATATTCATGCGCCGCTAGCCGTGGATATTAGCAACGCCATTATCGCTATTCGACAAAATAAATTACCTGACCCTGCAGTGATCGGGAATGCAGGTAGTTTTTTTAAAAACCCGATTGTGAGCGCGGATCTGCGTAAGCGCTTATTAGAAAGCTATACAGACTTGGTCAGTTACGCGCAGCCGGATGGGCAATTTAAATTAGCTGCGGGTTGGCTGATCGAACAGGCTGGTTGGAAAGGGCGATCACTGGGACGAGCCGGGGTGTATGAGAAACAAGCCTTGGTATTGGTCAATCGCGGCGGCGCTACAGGGGAGGATGTACGTCAATTAGCGAAGCAGATTCAACATGATGTTGCGTTAAAATTTGGTGTTAATCTTGAGATTGAGCCCGTGTTTGCCTAGCTGAGTTCATGTGACCTAGGTTCACCATCTGTTCTTACAAATTTCATATATTACGGACCGTTTGCGCTCTGTCCTTAAAATATACTACAGGGGTGTATTTTTAATCGTCCATAGAAAGTCTGGACATTAACATATGTTTCTTCCTATACTCCCCCATTTATTCTATTAATCGTTTACTCAAAGTGACAAACGTAATCCAATGTCTCGGTCACTTCAATTGCAAAGCTGGAGTTGCCAGGTACGCTGAATTCTTGTCCGCCCTGATACTCGTTCCACTGATCTTCGCCCGCTAAGCGGATGCGGCATTTGCCAGCGGTGACTTCCATTAGTTCTGGTGCGCCTGTGTTAAACACCAGACTGGATGGGAAGATAACGCCTATCGTTTTTTTGCTGCCATCGGCGAATAAAACGGTATGTGAAACACATTTGCCGTCGAAATAGATATTCGCTTTTTTAACGACACTGACTTGATCGAATTGAGTTGTCATGGCTATGACCTATAAGTGCTAAGAGTTATTTGAAGATAAATTCAGTGGAAAGCCCTAAAAAAACAGCCCGTATAGAAATCACGAGCTGTTAGATTTGCGGGTTTAAAAAAGACTTTTATTGACCGCGTTTTGCGCGCGCATTCGCGGCGATCCGCATACGTAATGCATTGAGTTTGATAAATCCACCTGCATCTGCCTGATTGTAGGCGCCGCCATCTTCATCAAAAGTCGCAATAGTCATGTCGAACAGAGAATCTGTTTTGGAGTCGCGTGACACGGTGATCACGTTGCCTTTATACAGCTTCAGGCGTACCCAGCCATTGACTGTTTGCTGTGTGTGATCAATCAGTGTTTGCAGTGCGACACGCTCTGGTGCCCACCAGTAACCGTTGTAGATCATGCTGGCGTAACGTGGCATTAGATCATCTTTCAGATGTGCGACTTCACGATCTAATGTGATGGATTCAATTGCGCGATGCGCGCGCAACATAATGGTACCGCCTGGTGTTTCGTAGCAGCCACGTGATTTCATGCCGACATAACGGTTTTCTACTAAGTCCAGACGGCCAATGCCGTGCTTGCCACCCAAGCGGTTTAACTCGGTTAATACGGTTGCAGGTGACATACGCACGCCATTGAGCGCGACGATATCGCCATGCTCAAATTCAATATCCAGATACTCGGCCTGATCGGGAGCCGCTTCCGGGCTAACAGTCCAGCGCCACATACTTTCTTCTGCTTCGGCACTAGGGTTTTCCAGATGGCGACCTTCAAAACTGATGTGCAGCAGGTTGGCATCCATGGAGTAGGGTGCGCCGCCATTCTTATGCTTTTGATCGATTTCAATGCCGGCATCTTCCGCATATTTCATCAATTTTTCACGCGACAATAAATCCCATTCACGCCATGGCGCGATGATTTTTACGCCCGGCATCAACGCGTATGCACCTAGTTCAAAGCGTACCTGATCATTGCCTTTGCCGGTCGCGCCGTGTGAGATCGCATCGGCACCTGTTGCCTTGGCAATATCAATCAGACGTTTAGCAATTAGCGGACGGGCGATCGATGTACCCAGCAAGTATTCACCCTCATAAATCGTGTTGGCGCGAAACATCGGGAAAACGAAATCACGTACGAATTCTTCACGGACATCATCGATATAAATATTCTCAGGCTTGATGCCAAATTTGATCGCTTTTTGACGCGCTGGTTCCAGCTCTTCACCTTGACCAAGATCGGCCGTAAAGGTGATGACTTCGCATTGATAATTATCTTGCAGCCATTTCAGAATGACTGAGGTATCCAGGCCGCCGGAATAGGCCAACACTACTTTTTTGATATCGCTCATGATGTGCTCTCTGTGTACTTTATTACGATGTTGAATTTGACTAACTTTACTTGCTTCAATGTTTGAAAATCCAGTGAGGTTTAACTGATCTTCATGTCGGCTGGGCGATTAGACTGCCTCGGTAATTGTTCCAACGACCAGATATTCCAGCAAGGCCTTTTGTATATGCAGACGATTTTCTGCTTCATCCCAGACGACTGATTGTGGGCCGTCGATGACACCTGCTGAGACTTCTTCACCACGATGTGCCGGCAGACAATGCATGAATAAGGCATCAGGTTTGGCGCGAGCCATTTTGGCTTCGTCTACGATCCAGCCATCAAATGCTTTCAGGCGTGCCTGATTTTCTTCTTCGTAACCCATGCTAGTCCACACATCGGTGTTGACCAGATCAACGCCTTCGCAAGCATCTGATGGACGATCAAATACAGTATAAAACTGACTATCCACTGTGACTTGCGCCAAATCCAGTTCATAGCCTTTTGGGGTAGAAATGTTGAGATGGAAATTGAAAATCTGTGCTGCTTGCAACCATGAATACAGCATGTTATTCGCGTCGCCTATCCACGCCACGGTTTTACCCTCGATAGATCCACGATGTTCGATGTAGGTAAATACATCGGCAAATACCTGGCAGGGATGATGTTGATTGGTCAGTCCGTTGATGACAGGTACGCGCGAATTGGCCGCAAAGCGCTCTATCATCTCTTGTTCAAAGGTGCGGATCATAATGATGTCGCACATGCGTGACATGACTTGACCAGCATCCTCGACCGGTTCGCCACGACCGAGTTGGCTGTCACGCGTATTAAGATAAATCGCAGCGCCGCCAAGCTGGTGCATGCCAGCTTCAAACGATAAACGAGTACGCGTAGAATTTTTCTCAAACACCATGACTAAGGTGCGATCTAGCAGCGGATGGTAAGGGTCATAGAGCTTGAACTTGCGCTTAATAATGCGCGCGCGCTCCATCACATAATTGAATTCAGCCAGTGTGAAATCAGAGAACTGCAGGAAATGTTTGATAGCCATAAATGAAATCGGCGGCAAGAGGAAATTCTGCCGCCGCTTGTTATAACTGCTTCATTATAAGGGATTTAGTTATCTAAGCCATATAAATTGTGGAAAACGCTTCTTTGGTTCAACTTTCTCATTGAATGGGGCTTACACAAAAATCGCCTTGGCTGCGCTGCGGCATCTTGTCTGCCCTAAGGTACTGTCGTCGTCACCAAGCCTTGTGGAGACAATTTTGCGCAAGTCCTGATGTATTGATTTTTGATTGAGCCGGTGATGAATGTAGACGCACTAAAAAATTGAATTAGGCAAATAAGTTTTAAGTGAATCAAAATGATTCGTCGCGTTATGGTTTGTGATTTTTTCGATACTATAATTACAATTTGTTTCCGTGTGGAATCGTCTGCTCACCTGTGTTTTGTAAATTTGTGTCACATCAAAGACTATTTTGATGATTTCAAGTAATTCTTCTAAGAAATTTGTAATTAAAGAGTGCATCAAATTTATAATTCAAGCTTCATCTCATTCATTAAAAAGGATCAATTATGAGCGCACTTCTTGCTGGTTTAACTGTGTTGATTATTGGTGACAGCCATATGTCCACACCGGATTATCTGATTACCACTTTGCACGACGATTTAATGAGCAAAGGTGCGGTCGTATATTCGTACGGTGCCTGCGGTGTAGCTGCCGGTGAGTGGATGGTTAAAACTCAGTCCTCATGCGGTGGTGCCGTACGTATTAAAGACGGTCCGGTCGAAGTTAAAACTGGTCCTGACGCTGCGACACGTCCTTTTAATGAATTGATTAAAACCTACAAGCCGAATCTAGTCGTTGTTGTCAATGCTGACACGATGGCAGCTTACACCCAGCCAGAATTACCAAAAACCTGGATCTGGCAGCAAGTATCTCGCTTGACTAAAGGTATCAAAAATAACGGCGTTAGCTGCGTTTGGGTAGGTCCAGCCTGGGGTACCGAAGGCGGCCCATTTAACAAGACTTATGCCCGCGCTAAAGAGATGTCTACCTATCTTGCTGATATCGTCGCACCATGTACTTATATCGATTCTCAAAAAATGTCCAAGCAAGGTGAGTGGAGCACGATTGATGGTCAGCATTTCACGACTTCGGGCTACCAATCTTGGGGTGCTGCGATTGGTAATGCGATTGCTGCCCCAGCTGTGTTGGCAACCATCAAGCATTAATTAGTTGTTAGCGGTGAATGCTGTTGACGATTGCCTTGTAGAAGGGCAATCGTCGGAACTGCGCTTACACACTAATCCTGACTTTGAATTCGTAGGTAATTCGTTCTCTTTACTCTGCCCAATATTATGAAAAAACTTTTCGCCGCATGCATTTCCTCGCTCGCAACGCTGGCTGCCATCAATCCACTTGCGGCCTATGCCGATACGCAATTGTATGAAACCGGTCCCAGTGAAGATTCATCCTTTGTGCGCTTTTTGAATGCAAGTGACGATAAAGCCAGCGTAGTCAATGGCGCGGCCAAAATTGCCTTGGGCAATCAGGGTGATGCACGTGTTTCCCGTTTTTATCCTGTCAAAGCGGGCAGTAAATTAACTGCGACGGTACAAATCGGTAGTCACAAAGTACCGGTGGAAGTTACTGCTAAACCTGGTGAGTTCATTACGATTGCGGTGGTCGGTAAAGATGCATCCGCCAAGAGCATGATCGTCAGAGAATCACCAACCGATTTCAACGCAATGCGCTCGTCCTTATCGTTGTCTAATCTGGATGAAAAATGCGCAAGTGCGGCCTTATCTGGCGGCGCGAAAAATACGGCAATTTTAGAAGCAGTTAAACCAGCGACTGTACAACGTCGTTTAATCAATCCTGTAAAACTCTCGGTACAGGCCAGTTGCGATGGTAAGTCCGTCGGCGCTGCGCTAGACATGTCACAACTGCAGGCTGGCGAGCGATACAGCGTATTTGTACTGCCGCTCAAAGTAGGGCGAATAGCGTTTTTTGTACGCGATAATAACTCTTAAGCGGAAGCAGTTATGGTATTCGCGTCCCTTGAGTTTTTAACTCTCTTCCTACCTATTTTCTTTGCGTTTTATTTAATTACACCACAGCGTTTTCGCAACCACACCTTGTTGGTCGGTAGCTGGTTATTTTATGCCTGGTGGACACCTAAATTTTTGTTGTTGATCATCGCCTTGACCGTTCTCGCATGGGGCGCCGCAATCTTGATCGACAAAGCTCAGAATGAACGCGTTAAGACCAGAATCATGGCGACCACCATCGTCCTCAATCTGGCATCTTTGGTCTGGTATAAATATACCAATATGGTGGTGCAATCCCTGAATACTTTTTTTACCGGACATGACTTGCCCACCATTCCGTGGGTCAACGTGATGTTGCCGATTGGCTTGTCATTCACGGTATTGCACGCGATTTCTTATGTGGTCGATGTCCGTCGTAAGACTGTCCCGGCGCAGTACAGCATCATTTCTTTTAGTGCGTATATGGCGATGTTTGGCCATCTGATTGCAGGGCCGATAGTGCGCTATAAAGTCATCGACAAAGAGCTGCGTGAGCGGGTTTTTTCGTCAGAAGAGTTTGCTGCTGGCGTGCGTCGTTTTATGGTCGGCTTTTCGATGAAAGTGTTAATTGCCGATACCTTATCACCGTTTGTATCAATCGCTTTTGGCTTGCATCAACCATCCTTTATGGATGCCTGGGCCGGCTGCGCTGCTTATACCTTGCAACTGTATTTTGATTTTGCCGGCTACAGTGCGATGGCGATTGGTTTAGGCTTGATGCTCGGTTTCCGTTTTCAGGAAAATTTTAATAATCCTTATCTGGCAGTGTCAATTCAAGATTTTTGGCGACGCTGGCATATGACATTGTCGTCATGGCTACGCGACTATTTATATATAGCTCTTGGTGGCAATCGCGGTGGGGCAATCCGCACCTATGTCAACCTGATGCTGACGATGGCGATTGGCGGCTTGTGGCATGGTGGTGATAACTGGAATTTTCTGATCTGGGGGATTATTCAAGGTTCTGCATTGTGCTGTGACCGCGCGTTTACGATGCGTGGTTATTCCATGCCCAATGCCGCATCACGCACTTTGACCTTGTTGGTGGTGATGCTGGCTTGGACGGTGTTTCGCTCTAGCAGTTTTGATGCCGCCCTAGGCATGCTGGCTGGACAAATCGGAGCTAATGGCTTCGCCATGGGTGATGCGGTCAGACTGGCCTTGCGACCTAGCTTGCTGTTGATTTTTGCGATTGGTTTGTTGTGCGTGATTTATCCCGCTAGCAGTTTTGCCAAGCGTGGTGGCTTAGCTACTGTGGGTTGGAGTGGTGTGTGGCGCGCAGTCTGGCCGATACTCACTTTTGTCTATGGCGTCATTGTGTTGGCAGGGCAAAAAGCCATTCCTTTCCTGTACTTCCAGTTTTAAGGAATATCACCATGAGCGAATTTACTCCAAATACATCAAAAACCAGCCGTGCCAACATCATCGGTTTCTTACCAGCAATCGCATTTGTGATTGTATTGGTTGCTGGTTTTGGCGTGACGATTGCCTCTTTGCGGGATGTGCCTGAAACCGCATGGACAGGCATTACTGAGCCACAGCAATTATTCGGTGGCGAATCTACCCGTCGGTTTTCAGCGCAATTGAATGAGCATTTTTTACTCAGTAAGCCATTCAGCCAAATAGAGCGCGCTGTTACCTGGACCATCGCCGGTGATACTGGTACAGCAGTCAGCACTGGTTGCAAAGACTGGTTTTTTCTTAGCGATGAACTAGAAACTTTCCCAGATCCTAATAACTCGGCAATAGCTCGTGCCAATATTGTCAAAGCTTTGGCGAAAAATCTGGCTGGGCGCGGCATACAATTAGTGATCGCCGTTGTGCCAGACAAGTCACGCATAGAGCAAGCGCATTTGTGCGGTTTGCACAGACCCGCCAGTTTTGCAGGACGCATTGATAACTGGGTTGCCTTACTCAAACAATCAAAAATTAATACAATTAATCTGGAGCCAGTGTTGGCCGCGACTCCGGGTGAACGTTATTACCGTACTGATTCGCACTGGAATGAAAACGGCGCAAATGCCGCTGCTGCCGCTATCGCAAGTTATTTGCAAGCAGAAAAAATGCAAGCGATGCCAACTGTAGCTCCTGACAAGGCAGCATTACACAGCACAACAATAGCGCGAGATGGTGATTTGTTACGGGTATCCAATTTGCAAGGCTTACCTGCTATTTTGCGTCCGAAGCCGGAACAGACCCAGTTGACGACGATTGTCGCCAGCGCTGCACCAGACTCTGGCGCAAGCTCCAACACCAGCGATGATTTGTTCGGTGATACCGGATTACCGACAGTGGCCTTGATCGGTACCTCATTCTCCAGAAATGCGAATTTCGTCCCATTTTTAGGTCATTATCTAGGTGCACCCGTCGCTAGTTTTGCAAAAGAAGGAGGTAATTTCGAAGGATCTGCTCTGGCTTACTTAGGCGGGAAAACTTTCCAGCAAAGTCCTCCAAAAGTCGTCTTATGGGAAGTGCCCGAGCGCATGCTACAAAAGCCTTTGAGTGCAGCTGAAACACAATGGCTGAATTATCAGAAGCAAATGAAATAGAGTAAGAAGTTTTTAGAAATTCCCAAAACTAAAGTCCAATAAAAATGCGGCTGCTAGCGTGAAATCATGCCAGCAGTCGCATTTTTATTGGACGTCTGAAAGAGGATTTCAAAAAACATACTCGGACGTATCGCGTCGCTTTATCGTAAATTCCTAAAGACTCGCAATGCCGAGGTATTACTGCGTCGGCATTACCATCTCCGCATGCCTTTAGCAGTCATCCGCCGGCGTCGGTGAATCAAACAACGGCTCAGGATTTCATCTATTCAAATAATCAACCCAAAAAACAGCTAATAAATACATAAATTATTCGTTTTACTGGTATTTAATCGACTGCTAAAGTGAAGCCATATTCCAATTAGATCCAATCTGATCTAGATAGACCCAAGGAGATGGACATGACTTCGACAGCCGCTTTAAGGCAGACCAACGATATAAAGACGGATACAGAATCTGGTTCCGGCTTCGCCACTAATTCTGCTTCCGGCTTCGCCACTAATTCAGCCAGCTTTAGTTCAAACTTATTGAGTTCAAATGCATTTCGTTTAAATACGTTTTTCACGAAAATACCCCATTATTTGCCTGGCATCGCATTGTCGCTTTTGATCGCCAGTATTGCGATAGCGATGGGCAAAATCACCCTCCTGCAAGCCAACGGTATTGGCGCGCTGACGCTGGCGATTGTGCTGGGTATGCTGGTTGGTAACACGATTTATCCACGTATCGCGGTGACTAGCGGTGCTGGCGTCACTTTCAGTAAACAAAATTTACTCCGGCTCGGGATTATTTTATATGGCTTGCGTCTGACGTTTCAAGACATTGCCCGGGTAGGTATCAGCGGAGTCGTGATTGATGCTGCGGTTTTGACCAGCACTTTTTGCCTTGCGTGGTTTCTCGGTACTAAGGTCTTTAAGCTGGATCAAAAAACTGCCATGCTGATTGGCGCCGGTAGTTCTATCTGTGGCGCTGCGGCAGTGATGGCGGCGGAGCCTGTAATTAAAGCCAAGGCAGAGCAAGTGATGGTCGCCGTATCAACTGTAGTGGTGTTCGGCACTGTAGCAATCTTTCTATATCCAGCGCTGTATCACCTGAATGCTCAACTGCATTGGTTGAAGGTCAGCCCAACTGCGTATGGTATTTTTACTGGCTCCACCGTGCACGAGGTTGCCCAAGTCGTTGCTGCAGCCCATGCGATTAGTGAAGACGCTGCAAACACCGCTGTGATCGCCAAGATGGTCAGAGTAATGATGCTGGCACCGTTTTTAATCATCTTGTCGGCGTATCTATCCCGTAGCAAAGCTGCATCGCATGACAAGGATCTTGCCGATCAAATGATCAGCAACAAGCCAGGCAAGATCGTCGTTCCTTGGTTCGCACTAATCTTTGTTGTTGTCGCTGGTATAAATTCCCTGGCTTTTTTACCGCATGCCGTCGTATCTGTCGCGATTGATATTGATACCGTGATCTTAGCCATGGCGATGGCCGCATTAGGTTTGACCACACATGTTTCGGCGATTCGTAAAGCTGGCATCAAACCTTTATTGCTTGCTGCTGTGTTGTTCCTTTGGTTGACTACAGGCGGGCTGGGGATTAACTGCGTTGTTAGTATGTTTTTATAGGGATTTTCATATACTCCCCATTATTTTTATAGAAAATAGCTTATTGTCCAAAGAATATATGGACAGTCAATATATACATGGATGGAGTATGTGGAGCTGCTTGAGTGAATAGTCTGGCGAATTAATGCATCAGCCAGCGTCGTAGAGCAAAGCTAAGCCAGTCAACCATCGCAACTAACATCAGCATTGCAATGATCACTGTGGCAGCGCTTTGCATTTGGAATAAGGACAAAAAATACTTCAGCATTTGCCCCAAACCGCCAGCGCCGACTACGCCCAAAATGGCGGCAGCGCGGATATTGTTTTCCCAGCGGTATAAGGTGTATGACAGCATTTGCGGCAAGGCTTGCGGTAGCTTGGCATACAAAAATGCGTTGATCGCGGTGGCGCCGTTGATGCGTAAAGTGGATTCTGCATGCGGCGACGTATTTTCTAAACTCTCTGCAAATAATCGTCCTAGCACGCCGGTGGTATGTGCGGCCAAGGCAATCGTACCGGCGAATGACCCCAAACCTGCGGCGATCAGCATGATGGATGCCCACACCAGTTCCGGTATGGCACGGGCGACATTCAGAAACAAGCGGGTCGTGCTCATGGCGATGACGCCAAAGCGTCCGCTGGCGGGCAGCGCCAAAAGTAGTCCTAAGATTGCCGCAATCAAGGTGCCTAAAGCCGACATCGCCAAGGTCTCAAACGTAGCAATGCCGACTTTGTGCAGCATGCCGGTGGAGAGATCAGGCGGTGCAAATCCTTGCAGAAATTCGATTGTTTTGCTACCAGCGTCTGCGGTAAATAATTCATTCCATTTGGACGGCAAGCTGATAAAACTGGCAATCACCAATGCTAATAAAAGTAATAATGTGACGGCGGTGACAGGGCGCATCATCTGTGGTGCTTTGGGTAAATTGACTGCTGGCTTGGCCGCATTCATATTTATATTCACATTCGCATTCACATCCAGATCAGGGTGACTCATGTCGCCAGTCCTTTTCTGAATAATTTACTGACGCTATCGGCGATCGCGACCAGCACCACAAACACCAGCAACATGGTCGACACTTCTGCGCCAGATAACATTTTGAGCGACTCATCCATGCGCTGCCCTAAGCCCCCCGCGCCTACAAAACCCATCACGACCGAGCCGCGGATCGCACATTCCCATCGATAAATCGTGTACGAAGTCAGCTCTGCCGCAGCGTTAGGCAAAGCGCCATAGAAGAAGGCGGTGAGTCGGCTGCATCCATTTTGCAGCAAGGTATCGGTTGCCAGCGGATCGCTGGTTTCTAAAATTTCGGCATACACTTTTCCTAGCATGCCCGCATAGGTGAGGGCAATTGCCAGCACACCCGCGGTCGGTCCCAAGCCGACAATGCGGACAAATAACAAGGCCCACACCAGCTCCGGCACACTACGCAACAGCACGAGTACCCAGCGTATGGTCTGGCGGATAAGCATCGCAGGCCAGCTCATACGCCGCAATCCTATGCGTGAGATGGACAGGTGCTCATTAATGATCAGTGTCAGAGGGATCGCTGCGATCATGGCGAGCGCCATGCCCGCGCTTGCCATCGCGATTGTTTGCCAAGTTGCGGTTGCGACGATAAGCAGAAATTCTGTGGAATGCGCTGGCGGGAAAAACGCGATTAGAAAACGCCAGGTCGCATTCAGACTTTGCGCGTCCATCAGTTCCCACGGTTTGAATTCCGTCATCACCAGCATCGGCCACAAGAGTATCAATCCGAGGACAAACAGAGTGATGCGACCGCGCCAGGCGGGATCAGTTGTTATTGTGGAGCCAGATGGCATGGAGGTCAGTAACATGCGCACGATTATTAAAAGCAGCGCTGATCAACGGCACAATTAGCCAGTGCATCAATGTCGGCTTGCATTGCATCTGACGGATTTGGATTGCCGACCATACTCGCCATACCCGGTTCTAGCAGATCAGCGCTTGCATTTTGATATAACGCGGCAATCATCTCATCTGTCACATGTTCACTATCAAAAAAAACTTTGCCGTCGCGCAAGCCGATAATCCGTTTGAAATACTGACGTGCCAATTCAACCTGATGCAGGCTGCATACCATCGTGGCTTGCCGTTGGGTTGCTTCTTGTTGCAGAGTTTGCAGTGTTTGGATTGCCAGTCTTGGATCAAGCGCAGACAGCGGCTCGTCAATCAACAGCAGTTTTGCATCAGACAAAATGAGCCGTGCTAAAGCGCAGCGCTGACGTTCTCCACCAGATAAGCGGTCCACGCGTGCATATAATTTATCTTGCAAATCAAAACGTGATAAAGCCTGCCAGGCAGCGAGCGGGTCGGTCGGTTTGAGCAGACTACGCAAGGATTTCCACAGCGACCATTGCGGCAGACAACCCGCCAGCACGCTGGTAATCACGCGTTGTCTTGCCGGTAGTGGTGGGGTTTGCGGCGCTAAAAAAAGTTGGCTACGTAAGTTGTGTCGTGCGCGATGTGACAAGGTCCACGGCTGTTGACCTAGCAATTGAATCTGACCCAACTCGGGTCGCAAGGCGCAAGCCAGGGTGTGTAGCAAAGTCGTTTTACCTGCACCAGACGGGCCGATAATCGCGACTTGCTCGCCTTGCTTTAGATGCAGCGTCAGATTATTCAACGCCCATTCTGGCGCACCTGCGTTTTTGCCCGAACGATTACTGGACGCAGGATGGCCTACATGCACACCATCCAATTGCACGCTGGCTGAGCTCACGTTGGCACCGTTCTCCATGAGGCCAGTTACTTTTGAGTCTGACATGCAAATTTATTTCAGCAAGCCAGCGTTATGTGCAGCAGCTTCGATCGCTTTATAGTTCTCTGCTTTAGTAGGAATAAAACGAGTCGCACGTTGCAAATCTAAAATTTCTTTATCTTGTGGATTGGCTGGGTCTAAAGATAAAAATGCATCGCTGATTTTTTTGCGCAATTCCGCAGGCATATCGGCGCGTACCGACCAGTTGTAATCAAAATAGCCTGGTGTCGTGAAGAACACTCGCACTTGTTTGGTATCCACTTTGTTTTGTGAGACCAGTTTTTCCCAGACCGAAATGTTCAAGGCGCCTGCATCTACCTTGCCACCAGACACCGCAGCCACCGTTGCATCATGCGCGCCAGAAAAAGCGATACGCTTTAAATCGGTATCAGGATTAATTTTGGCAGCCAGCAAATACGAGCGCGGCATTAAATGACCAGAGGTGGAGGATTCTGAACCGAAGGTGAAGGTCTTGCCCTTCAAATCTTCTAGCTTAGTGATAGCGGGATTGGTAGTGATGAAAACGGATTTAAACTTTTCATCTTCTTCGCGCTGTACCAGCGGAACGACCTGACCTTTGCTGCGGGCATTGGCTTGCACAAAGGTAAAACCGCCGAACCAGACCATATCCAGTTTGTTATTGATCAAACCCTCAACCGAAGCGGCGTAATCAGTCACTGGCGTGAATTCAACTTTCATGCCCAATTTCTTCTCCAGATACGCGCCCAGTGGTTTGAACTTGCGTTGTAACTCTGTCGGTGCTTCATCAGGGATCGCAGAAACCCGCAATACCTGCTGCGCCAATGCTAAGCCAGATGCGGATAATAAAGTCGCAGCGACAGCGGCATGGAACAAGCGGCGTGAGGGTAAAAAAGAAGATAAAAAGCGCATGATGTGTTTCCTTGAATAAAGTTGAAATAATAATACTGGTAGTGGGTATATTTTAGTCGTCCATATATTCATTGGACTATCAGTCATATTTGTAAAATAAATTGGGGAGTATATTCAATAAATTGATCGAACACCCAGAAGAAACAAGTGGTGAACAACATTAAAGAGCAACAGCGAAGCGTAAAGTAATGCAAAAGAGATCGGAGAAAAAGAGCAAGATAATTACATCTGCACTAAGCTATTTTTCTTAACTCGGCTCAATTTTATTCAATTTTGTTCAATAAGCACTACACATCTTTAGTGTCGGTCGGAGCTGGATTTTGTTCGTGCTCTAATGCTAAATAATGGCTTTGATTACGACCACTTTGTTTGGCTTTATACAGCGCTGCATCGGCAGCTTCCAGCAAATTATGGAGTGAAATATCTTTATCACTCAAATACGTGCTGACGCCGATACTGATACTGATTTGCTGACAAATCCGGGATTTGGTATGTGGAATGGCGATATCAAAAATCGCAGCACGGATTTTCTCCGCAAATTGCATCGCACCTTGTTCTGGCATATTCGGCATCATCAGAACGAATTCTTCACCGCCATAACGTGCCACGATATCGGTCGCACGCAAGAGCTGTGTCTTTAATGTTTTTGCGACTTTGATAAGCGCTTTGTCACCCGCGATATGACCGTAAAAATCGTTGTACTCTTTAAAGAAATCAATATCCAACATAAAGATCGATAAGGGTAATTTTTGGCGACGAGAATGCGCCATCGCAATTGCAAAATGCTCGTCAAAAAAGCGCCGGTTGTAGATGCCGGTAAGGCTGTCGGTACTAGCTTCTTTCTTCAATATCTCTGAGTGTGAGCGCAACATTTTTTCGCGCTTGATGGAGGCGCTGGAGTCGGTAATCTGGATTAGGCAACAGCGTTCTTCATCATCAGAAAATAACGGTGTGATCGAAATAGATTGGTGCATACGTACACGGTCGTCACTCAGTTCGCTGGGATCATATAAGGCCAGCGGCGAGCGATGCAGAGCGTTCGATAATACGACAGGCAAGCCGTAATTTAAGGTATTGCGGAGCGAGGTTAAAAAAGCCGCGCTCGGGCTTTCATTAAACACTTCAGCGAGTTTTTTTGTGATTGCTTGGTCGGTACTGACATCGCTGTGCTTGACCATCCAGTCATTCCACATCAACACTTGTTCATCGGCGTTGACAAGAATCAAGCCCATGTTAATCGTGTTAAAAATTTGGTCAGCTTTTTTTACAAGAAGCTGCTGGGAACTGTTGACCGGTTCCCCTGCGGATTCAGTCATCAGATGTTACCTAAAAAACGGTCAATTTGATCAACGAGATTTTTTAATGATGCAGAACTCAGCAAGAAAACCAGGTGGCCTTCGGAATGGCGTTTTTCTATCGCCAGATCGATATGCAATACCAGAATATAGGGATGTTCCGTAGTCTGAGCAATGCGCTTAAACAGATCCTCAGTCGAGGCAATCGCATAGTGTGGCAACGAGCTGTTGAACGAGATATCGAGCATGTCTGCGACGGCAGATAAACACGCATTGAGTATGATGTTGCCTAGCTCGCACATGGCTTCTTGTTCAAACTCTGCCAATTCTTCTATGCTCATTTGCGAGCCCATCATGTCGCGCACAATTTCCAGCGCATGATCTTCTGTAAAGATCAACACCGCTTCAGCGTCAAATGGCCCTGTAAATTGCTGCGTCACTGCGCCAAAGCGATTGCCTGCAATCGCCATGATGGAGGCATCAATCTCGGTCGATTTTCTGACCTCGACTTTGGGTACGGATAACCTTACTTCATCGCCGACGATTTCGCTCAGGCTGGCTGCGGCTCTGCCGGCGCCGACATTAAATACTTCGCTAAGTGCGTCGAGATGAAGTTCAGTTAAAGTATTCATAAGGATTTAACTTAGCTGCCTAGAAAATGAGTCAGTGCGTTTGCGATCGATTTTTCTGTCACTGGCTTGGCGACAAAAACAGCGCCCAAAGCTTGTGCGCGGGTTTGTAAGGTTTCTTGAATATTGGCTGAAAAAATCACGATACGCATGGAAGGATGTTGACCCAGAATTTTCTCTGCGGCGTCGGTGCCTAGCATGCCGGGCATGTTGACATCCATCGTACAAAAATCAGGTAATTCTTTATCAGCAGTGAGGATGGCCTCTTCACCCGTTGCTGCCTCGACAATAATCCAATCTGCATGCTTGGCCAGAATGTGGGCTTTGATCACCATACGGGATACTTTGCTGTCATCCACGATCAGTAATTTTTTTGTGATTGATGTCATGCGCATTACTTTCTTAACTTAAGTACTTATTTATTTGTTTTTTGTTACAGGCATTTTACCCGAAGGGGCATGCGAAGTAACACCTGATTTGGCAACATCAACCCAGATTTTCCATTAGAACAACGCCGGGCAGTTCGCCAAAGGTGTAATTGTCTCTGTAGCGTTTGCACTGATATCGCAGTGGTGTTATTGCCCTGCACACCGCATGCCATTTGTGTTTATGCGCAGCGGTAGCGGTCTGATGGGAAATCTGGGTTAAGACACAATCTTTGCATTCTTTAACCTACGCCATAAGGTCGTTCTGCTGATCCCTAAATAATGCGCAACGGCTTCACGATTATTCTCAAAATGTTGCATGACTTTTTCTAAGGATGCGCCGTTTAAATTTGCCTGCAGAATGTCTGACGTATCTTCTGATAGATTTGCTAATGCTGCTTCCGTAGCAACTCGGTTGCTAATTACTTTGCTAATCTCACCATACACAAGCCCCGGACTAAGTTCCTGTACAAGCTCAGGTGTAAGCCCCGATGCAAGCTCGGGAGCTACCTTCATCAGCAGACTTGGCGTTAACGCTTGTAAAGGTTCTGCAGCTAAAAACAAGGCGAGTCTTTCCATCATATTACGTAGTTCTCTGACATTACCTGGCCAGTCATGGCGCGCCAATAAATTGCTGCAAGTTAATATTTCTGCATGAAGATTGGCGTGTGGGCGTTTGCCAAGGTTCGCAAGCGCCTGTTTCAGGCACCATTCTGCCAATGGCACCAGATCGTCCTTACGATCCCGTAAGCTTGGCAACTGCAGGCGCAGCACAGCCAGACGGTAAAACAAGTCGGAGCGGAATCGACCCTCTTTTATCCTGGCATCCAGATCGCAATGAGTGGCACTGATAATCCGGACGTCCACCGGAATCGGGCGTATGCCACCAACCCGGACCACTTCGCGTTCCTCCAAAACGCGCAGCAATCTGGTTTGCAGACTCAAAGGCATTTCGCCTATTTCATCCAAAAACAAGCTGCCGCGATGGGCTGCCTCAAATAAGCCTGCATGACCACCGCGTCGCGATCCGGTAAAAGCGCCGTCTTCGTAGCCAAACAATTCTGACTCTAATAAAGATTCTGCAATCGCGCCGCAATTGACGGCGACAAAAGGGTGGCGTGCTCTGGGGCTTTCTTTATGCATCGCCTGTGCGGCGAGTTCTTTACCAGTGCCGGTTTCGCCTTGCAGTAAGACGGTTGCCGGGGAGCGGGCGAAAAGCATAATGGACTGGCGGGTTGCTAGCATTGCAGCAGACTCGCCGCGCAGATCCGAGAGATTGTGGCGTGCACGTAAGGATTCTGCCGCCGGATGATGCCTGCCTCGGGCAGATTCTAGACGGGTTAATCGGGCGATTTCTAAGGCGTCTTCGAAGGATTGGCGGATAGACTCGGCTGAGTACATAAAGATGCCGGTCAAACCCGCTTCTTGCGCCAAATCCGTGATCAGGCCTGCGCCGACGATGGCTTTGATGCCATTTGCCTTCAGTTCGCTAATTTGTGCCCGCGCATCTTCCTCGGTGACATAAGTGCGTTGCTCCAGCTTAAAACCAAACGTATTTTTGAATTCGACCAGTTCTGGCATCGTTTCTTGATAGGTGATCAAGCCGATCTCGGCAGAAACTTTGCGCGCACGCGCTAAGGCTTGCATGACATCAAAGCCGCTGGCTTTGGCAATGACGACGGGAATCGGTAGACGATTTTTGAGATAGGCGCCATTCGATCCGGCAGCAATTACTGCATCGCAACGTTCCGTGAGCAGGCGCTGGCGGATATGTTGGGCGGCTTCTTCAAATCCGAGATGTAATGGTTCGATGGTCGCGCTGCCATCGTATTCGACCATGATGTCGCGGAATAGATCGAACAAGCGCGAGATAGAAACCGTCCAGATAACGGGTTTGTCGCCGCTGTCACGTGCAATTGGTGGAGGTGAGCGCATGATGAGCCAGATTCTGTGAGTGATATTACTGGGTATGTTGCAATGTGTGTTTCATGCAATGTTTCAAAAGATGTTTCAAGTGGCGTTTCATTTTACTCCTTATGGTTCAGTTGAAACATTGATTTGAAACAAATTTGCTTTTTGCAGGAAATTACTATCTGATGATTTAACTTTAAGTCATTGATTTGTATGGTGCTTGATAAAAATCGTGCATGAACTAATGTGACTGGCATATTGATTGCAAAGGCAAGGCTAGTAAAACCGTATTGGTAAAACGAAATACTGCATAATTTTTTGAAAGGTCACATCATGAATCAACTCTCCGCTGGAGCCCGTTTTCGTCAGGCGATGCAAGAAGAATCGCCGCTACAAGTGGTCGGCGCGATCAATGCTAACCATGCTTTGTTAGCGAAACGAGCAGGTTTTAAGGCGATTTATCTATCGGGTGGCGGTGTCGCTGCGGGATCGTTGGGGCTGCCAGATTTGGGCATCTCCAACTTGGACGACGTTTTGACGGATGTCCGCCGGATTACCGATGTCTGCGATCTGCCTTTGCTGGTGGACGTGGATACTGGTTTTGGCTCTTCAGCTTTTAACGTGGCGCGCACGGTCAAGTCGATGATTAAGTTTGGCGCTGCAGCGATGCATATCGAAGATCAGGTCGGCGCCAAGCGTTGTGGTCATCGTCCGAATAAAGAAATTGTCAGCAAGCAAGAGATGGTAGACCGCATCAAAGCAGCAGTGGATGCGCGTACTGATGAGAGTTTTGTCATCATGGCGCGTACTGATGCGCTGGCAGTGGAAGGGCTGGAAGCTGCGATGGAACGTGCCATTGCCTGCGTAGAAGCGGGTGCAGACATGATTTTCCCTGAGGCGATTACAGAGCTGGCGATGTACAAGCAATTTGCCGCGGCAGTCAAAGTGCCGGTCTTGGCGAACATCACAGAATTTGGTTCTACACCGTTGTACACAGTGGAAGAATTAGCCGCTGCCGATGTGGGCTTGGTGCTATACCCGTTGTCCGCTTTTCGCGCGATGAACAAGGCAGCCGAAAGTGTCTACACCGCGATCCGTCGTGACGGCACACAAAAAAATGTGGTCGATACCATGCAAACCCGCATGGAATTGTATGAGCGTATTAACTACTATGATTTTGAGCAAAAGCTGGATGCCTTGTTTATGCAGCAAAAAGCAAAATAAGTTGTGCTTAATTTTTTGTATATGCCTGTAAATCCAGGCCAAGAACTAAGTGATTAATTGTATTAAAACAATATACTCCCCATTATTTTTTGATAAATAGGCTAATTGTCCATAGAATCATTGGACAGTCTAGTTATACTGATTGGGAGTATATTCATATTTAACTGTGGAGAACACGATGACTGAAGCCGTTCCTTTCAAACCAAAAAAATCCGTTGCCTTATCTGGTGTTGCTGCCGGTAACACTGCTCTGTGCAGCGTCGGCAAAACTGGTAACGATTTGCACTATCGCGGCTACGACATTCTGGACGTTGCAGATGCCTGCGAGTTTGAAGAAATTGCGCATCTGCTGGTGCACGGCAAATTGCCTAATATCGCTGAGCTTAAAGCCTATAAAAACAAGCTGAAATCCTTGCGCGGTTTGCCCGCTAATATGAAAGCAGCGCTAGAAGCTCTGCCAGCGTCTGCCCATCCGATGGATGTCATGCGCACGGGTGTCTCGGTTTTAGGTTGCACCTTGCCAGAAAAAGATGATCACAATACGCCAGGCGCGCGTGATATCGCTGACCAGTTAATGGCGTCTCTTGGCTCCATGCTACTGTACTGGTACCACTTTAGTCACAACGGCAAACGGATAGACGTCGAGACGGATGATGATTCTATTGGTGGACATTTCCTGCATCTGTTGCACGGTAAAAAGTCAAGCGCATCATGGGAAAAAGCCATGCATACGTCGCTGATTTTATATGCAGAACACGAGTTCAACGCGTCCACATTTACCTGCCGCGTGATCGCTGGTACAGGCTCTGATATCCACTCCGCTATCACCGGCGGCATTGGTGCTTTGCGCGGACCAAAACACGGCGGTGCTAATGAAGTTGCATTTGAAATTCAGAAGCGTTACGACAATCCGGATGAAGCAGAAGCGGACATCAAAAAGCGGGTAGAAAATAAAGAAGTGGTGATTGGTTTTGGACATCCGGTCTATACCGTGTCTGATCCCCGTAACAAAGTCATCAAAGAAGTCGCACGTCAGTTGTCGGTTGAGGCAGGCTCTACCAAAATGTTTGATATTGCTGAACGCTTAGAAACAGTAATGTGGGATATCAAAAAAATGTTCCCGAATCTGGACTGGTTCTCTGCCGTGTCTTATCACATGATGGGCGTGCCAACTGCCATGTTCACACCGTTGTTCGTCATTGCGCGCACTTCCGGCTGGGCAGCACACATCATTGAACAGCGTATCGATAACAAGATCATTCGTCCAAGCGCGAATTATGTTGGTCCTGAAGATTTGCAATTTGTGGCGCTGAAAGACCGTAAGTAAACAGCTTTTTCGCTAGCTAGCAAACAAGAAATTGGTGGATGCACATGACATACCTGCCACTTTCTTGGCTGCTGCGATTCGATTATTTTAGACTGACTGAATGATGAATACTCAATTCCGCAAACAACTCCCAGGCACTACGCTGGATTACTTCGATACGCGTGCCGCAGTCGATGCGATTGCGCCTGGTGCGTATGATAAGTTGCCATACACATCTCGTGTTCTTGCCGAGAATCTGGTACGTCGTTGCGATCCGGCGACACTGACCGACTCATTGAAGCAATTCATTGAACGTAAGCGTGATCTGGATTTTCCGTGGTTCCCGGCACGTGTGGTGTGTCACGACATTCTCGGACAAACTGCGCTGGTTGATTTGGCCGGTTTGCGTGATGCGATTGCGGACCAAGGTGGTGATCCGGCTCAGGTCAATCCTGTGGTGCCTGTACAGTTGATTGTCGATCATTCGCTGGCAGTGGAGTGTGGCGGTTTTGATCCCGATGCGTTCAATAAAAATCGTGCGATTGAAGACCGTCGTAATGAAGATCGTTTCGACTTCATCAACTGGACTAAAAAAGCGTTCAAGAATGTCGATGTGATCCCGCCGGGTAATGGCATCATGCATCAGATCAATCTGGAGCGTATGTCTCCGGTGATTCAGATCAAAGATGGCGTGGCTTTCCCCGATACTCTAGTCGGTACTGACAGTCACACACCACATGTGGATGCCTTGGGTGTACTGGCGATTGGTGTTGGTGGCTTAGAGGCAGAAAACGTGATGTTGGGTCGTGCCTCGTGGATGCGTTTGCCAGATATTATCGGCGTAGAACTGTCTGGTCGTCCACAACCGAATATTACGGCGACCGACGTCGTTCTGGCCATGACCGAGTTTTTGCGTAAACAAAAAGTGGTTGGCGCGTATCTCGAATTTTATGGCGAAGGCGCTGCTGCATTAACCCTTGGCGACCGTGCAACGATTTCCAATATGGCACCGGAATATGGCGCGACCGCAGCGATGTTTTCTATCGACCAACAAACGATCGACTATCTGAAATTGACTGGACGTGAAGATGAACAAGTCAAACTGGTGGAGACGTATGCCAAGCACACTGGCTTGTGGGCAGATAGCTTGAAGACAGCTGAGTATGAGCGGGTACTGAAATTTGATCTGTCTTCCGTAGTACGTAATATGGCCGGCCCGTCCAACCCGCATGCACGTGTTGCCACTGCTGATCTGGCAAGCAAAGGTATCGCAGGTAAATGGGATGATGTACCAGGACAGATGCCGGATGGCGCAGTCATCATCGCTGCAATTACCAGTTGCACCAATACCAGTAACCCACGTAATGTGATCGCAGCTGCTTTGCTGGCGCGCAACGCTAACAGGCTTGGTTTGACGCGTAAGCCTTGGGTCAAATCCTCACTCGCACCGGGTTCTAAAGCAGTGACTTTGTATCTGGAAGAAGCGGGCTTGATGGGTGATTTGGAGAAACTTGGATTTGGCGTTGTGGCCTATGCCTGTACTTCTTGTAATGGTATGTCCGGTGCTCTGGATCCTGTCATTCAGCAAGAGATTATTGACCGTGATTTATATGCGACTGCGGTGTTGTCGGGTAACCGTAATTTTGATGGACGTATCCATCCATATGCAAAGCAAGCCTTCCTTGCTTCACCTCCTTTAGTGGTGGCATATGCAATTGCCGGTACCGTACGTTTTGATATTGAAAAAGATGTGTTGACTGTGGTCGATGGCAAAGAAATTCGCCTGAAAGATATTTGGCCCACCGATGAAGAAATTGATTCCATCGTCAAATCCAGCGTCAAGCCTGAACAATTCCGTAAAGTCTATGAGCCCATGTTTGCGATTCAGGCCGACAATGGTGAAAAGCTTACTCCGCTGTATGACTGGCGTCCACAAACCACCTATATCCGCCGTCCGCCGTATTGGGAAGGCGCGCTCGCAGCACCTCGCACGATGAAGGCGATGCGTGCATTGGCCGTATTGGGGGACAACATTACGACCGATCATTTATCACCATCGAATGCCATTATGCTGGACAGCGCTGCTGGCGCTTATCTCGCAAAAATGGGTTTGCCGGAAGAGGATTTCAATTCCTACGCAACGCATCGCGGCGATCATTTGACAGCACAGCGCGCCACATTTGCGAACCCGACATTGAAGAACGAAATGGTATTGGAAGACGGCAAAGTCAAAGCCGGCTCATTGGCACGCATTGAACCAGAAGGCAAAGTCACCCGCATGTGGGAAGCGATAGAAACCTACATGGAGCGTAAGCAGCCACTGATCATCGTCGCAGGGGCGGATTATGGACAAGGTTCCTCACGTGACTGGGCGGCAAAAGGCGTGCGTCTGGCGGGTGTAGAGGCAATTGCGGCAGAGGGTTTCGAACGTATTCATCGTACTAATCTGGTTGGGATGGGTGTATTGCCACTGGAATTTAAACCGGGTGTCAATCGCCTGACTTTGCAAATTGATGGCACTGAAACCTTCGATGTCATTGGTCAGCGTACACCTCGTGCCACCTTGACATTGGTGATCAACCGTAAAAATGGCGAACGTATTGAAGTGCCGATGACTTGTCGTCTGGATACAGCGGAAGAAGTATCGATTTACGAAGCGGGCGGTGTATTGCAGCGTTTTGCTCAGGACTTTCTAGAATCAACAAAGGCGATCTAAGAAGCTTAGGGTATGCCATGCGCACCCTTCCGTATTAAATGTCGCAAAGATCAATAGGAATTAGCATGACCCACGTTCCACAAATCAAAATCCCCGCGACCTACATTCGCGGTGGAACCAGCAAGGGTGTCTTTTTTCGCTTGCAGGATTTGCCAGTAGTAGCGCAAGTCTCTGGTGCAGCGCGTGATGCTTTGCTCTTACGCGTCATCGGTAGCCCTGATCCTTATGGCAAGCAGATTGACGGTATGGGAGGTGCGACATCGAGTACCAGCAAGACAGTCATCCTGTCCAAAAGTACCAAGGCGGATCATGATGTGGATTACCTGTTCGGTCAGGTCGCGATCGATAAAGCCTTTGTTGACTGGAGCGGCAACTGTGGCAATCTGTCTGCGGCGGTTGGTTCCTTTGCGATTAGTGCAGGATTGGTGGACGCAAGTCGCATTCCACAAAACGGTGTTGCTGTGATCCGAATTTGGCAAGCGAATATCGCCAAAACCATCATCGCACATGTACCGATTACCAATGGCGAAGTGCAAGAGACCGGCGATTTTGAACTTGACGGTGTGACCTTTCCTGCAGCAGAAGTACAGCTAGAATTTATGGACCCGGCAGCGGATGAAGACGGTGCTGGTGGCTCTATGTTCCCGACCGGGAATTTGGTTGATGACCTGGATGTGCCTGGCGTTGGCATACTCAAAGTGACGATGATCAATGCCGGTATTCCGACTATCTTTGTGAACGCAGAATCCATCGGATATACAGGAACTGAGTTGCAAGATGCGATCAATAACGATCCTGTCGCACTGGCGAAATTCGAAACTATACGTGCCTACGGCGCAGTCCGCATGGGACTCATCAAGCAGGTTGATGAAGCGGCGAACCGGCAGCATACGCCGAAGGTCGCCTTCGTTGCTCAACCTGCTGATTATGTGTCATCTAGCGGCAAACAAGTCGCGGCGGCCGAGATCGATTTGTTAGTACGTGCGATGTCGATGGGCAAATTACATCACGCGATGATGGGTACCGCAGCAGTGGCAATTGGTACTGCCGCCGCTATTCCCGGCACGCTAGTCAATCTTGCCGCTGGCGGTGGCGATCGGACAGCGGTTCGCTTCGGCCATCCTTCAGGCACTTTACGCGTCGGTGCGGAAGCTACGCAGGTCAATGGAGAATGGGCTGTGAAAAAGGCCATCATGAGCCGCAGTGCACGTATTTTGATGGAAGGTTGGGTACGTGTACCAGGCGACTCGTTCTGAGCTTTGAAGCCGTTCCAACTGCTAAAGAAATAAAAATTAACGCCAATAATAAAAAATCAAAAATGCGCGAGGCACAGCAATAATCCCAATGGAGACAATATGAACTTTGCAGACTTTTACCAAAAATCGATCAACGATACGCAGGCGTTTTGGCATAAGGAGGCAGAGCTGATCCATTGGGAAGAGCCGTATTCACAAGCGTTGGATGATTCCCGTCCACCGTTCACAAAATGGTTCGTCGGTGGCAAGACTAATCTCTGTTACAACGCCGTAGATCGCTGGCTAGAAACGCAGGGGGACAAGCCCGCACTGATTGCGATTTCGACAGAAACTAATACAGAAAAAACCTATACCTTTGCGGAGCTGCATACAGAAGTGCAGCGCATGGCAGCCATCATGTTGTCGTTGGGCGTGCGCAAAGGTCAGCAAGTATTGATCTATATGCCGATGATCGCTGAGGCTGCCTTTGCGATGCTGGCTTGTGCGCGTATCGGCGCGATTCATTCTGTCGTATTTGGTGGCTTTGCATCTAAAAGTCTGGCAACGCGGATTGATGACTGCAAGCCCGTGCTGATCGTCTCAGCAGATGCAGGGATGCGTGGCGGTAAGTCTGTGCCATATAAGCCGCTACTGGATGATGCCATTGTGATGGCGACTCACAAGCCAAGCCAGGTTTTGCTAGTTGATCGCGGTCTGGAAAAAATGCAACTCGTTACTGGACGCGATGCTGATTACGCCTCTTTACGACGGCAGTATCTGGAGCCGCATGCTTCGGCAAATGTGCCAATTACCTGGCTGGAATCAAACGACATTTCATACGTGCTGTACACCTCAGGTACTACCGGAAAACCCAAAGGCGTGCAGCGCGATGTGGGCGGTTATGCCGTTGCATTAGCATCGTCGATGAAGCATATTTTTTGCAGTCATCCAGGTGAAACTTACTTCGCCACGTCAGATATCGGCTGGGTCGTCGGACACTCCTACATCGTGTACGGCCCTCTGATCGCTGGTATGGCTACGATTATGTATGAGGGTACGCCAATACGTCCTGATGCTGGCGTATGGTGGAGCATCGTCGAAAAATATAAAGTGTCGCGGATGTTCTCGGCACCCACGGCTGTGCGGGTTTTGAAAAAATATCCGTCAGAGCTGATGAAAAAATATGACTTGTCTTCGCTCAAAGCTTTATATCTGGCGGGCGAACCTTTAGATGAGACAACCTCAAGCTGGATTGCGACAGAGCTTGGGGTGCCCATTATTGATAATTACTGGCAGACAGAAACTGGCTGGCCAATTTTGTCCGTTGCGCGTGGTATCGAATACAAAGAGACCCGGCTCGGCAGCCCCGGTGTCGCTATGTATGGTTATGACGTAAAAATCATCAATGAATCAACAGGAGAAGAGTGCGGCGCTGGTGAAAAAGGGGTTGTTGCGATCAAAGGCCCCTTGCCGCCAGGTTGCATGCAGACGATCTACGGTGATGATCAGCGATTTGTGCAGACTTATTGGAGTAATTTTCCACAAGCGCAGTTATATTCCACATTCGATTGGGGCATTAAAGACGCTGACGGTTATTACTTTATTTTGGGACGTACTGATGATGTAATTAATGTTGCTGGTCACCGTTTGGGAACTCGTGAAATTGAAGAAAGTATTTCTAGTCATCCACAAATATCCGAAGTGGCTGTAGTTGGCGTGGAAGATAAATTAAAGGGACAGGTCGCTATTGCATTTGCGATTTTAAAAAATCCTGAGATTGCGAGCTCACAAGAATCCAGACGGGTACTGGAAGCTGAGGTGATTGCAGTAGTTGACAAACATTTGGGCGGCATCGCCAGGCCAGCGCGTGTCCATTTTGTGACGGTTTTACCAAAAACACGATCGGGCAAATTATTACGTCGCTCGATTCAGGCAATTTGTGAGGGGCGCGATGCGGGTGATTTAACGACCATAGAAGACCCTACTTCGTTAGACCAGATCAAATTGGCAATTATGAGTTGATGACAAACGCGCCTATATTGGTGGTAATGTTGTTACTGTCGGCGTTTTTAAATTGACCGTATTTAACAATCAATTACTTGAGACGCGGCAAATATGTATCCATACTGAAACTTCTTAAACAATAACGGGGGAGTACAAATGGCAACAATATCAAAATACATGGCCGGAATCTCATGCAGTGTGACATTGAGCGCTTTGTTAGTTACCAGCGCCTTTGCAGCAGCTGAACGAGGATCGGAGCCGGAAGCAGAGGCTATGGTCAAGCAAGCTGTTGCACTGATTAAATCTGGCGGAACTGAAAAAGCCTATGCCACTTTTACTGATCATCCGAATGGCGCATTTAAAGACCGTGACTTGTATATTTTTGTCTACGACTTTAAAGGTAACTGTCTGGCGCAAGGTGCAAACCCTAAAATGGTCGGCAAAAATCTGGTTGGCTTAAAAGACGTTGACGGTAACGCTTTCATCCAAGGCATGATTAATGTCGTTAAAGAAAAACAAAAGGGCTGGTATGGTCCTTACAAGTTCACTAATCCTAATACAAAAGATTATGAATTGAAAAAATCGTATTGCGAAAAAGGTGAGGGCGAGACGATGGTCTGTGTCGGTACCTATGTCGTGAAATAAAAATTGACTGAAGTTGATGTCCGCTGACAAAGCCTGATCAAGTTTGATTTAGCTTGATTTAGGTTGATTTAGGTTGATAAAAAAAGACCTCCGACATTTCACTATGCCGGAGGTCTTTTTTTTGTGCTTTACCTTACTTGTCTGACTTTGCTTTATTTTCGCGCTATAAAAATCTCGTGTGCTTCCGTGTACAGTAATTGCGTAGATTATTAAACTAACAGCGCCGCAGTCAGTGACCGTACTTCTTCATCAGATTCTTCCAGAATGCTATTGAGAGTGCCGTCACCGACGACGAAGTCAATCTCTGATGCATATTGGATGGCAGCACTGTCGAAACGTATTTCTAATGGCGAATGGACGGATGCCAGTTCGTTCGCCAGCAGCAGCGTATCTCCCAGGGTCTCTGGCGGCATGGCGCGTAATCCATACCATAATGCCTCTACTGCATCGAGTACAGGTTGCGGCAGCAGCAGATTCTTTAAGACGACGCGTCCAATAATTGTTTCTGGCGTCTCTTCCGTGCTTTCGATAATGGTGTCCGCGAAAGCAGGTAGATCTGTTAATGGCGGTTGTAGTTGGTTGTCGAGCAGGCAGGGGAATTCTTCGGCGCGTGACAACATATAAAAACCACCAACCTCATGCACTATCCCGGCAAACATCGCGGTGTCAGGGTCAAGTTTGGTAATGCGTCGTGCGATGACTTGCGACAGAGCAGCGACTTGCGCAGTGTGTTCCCACAACTGGTTTGCCATCGCCCGTAACATAGGGTCTTTGCTGGTGCCAGCAAGTTGGCGTACCACTAAACTGGCAACGATAGAACGTAATGTTCTAAAGCCTAGCCGGGCAATTGCAGAACGTACATTAGTAATTTCTGTGCCCCGGCTATACGCGGCTGAATTGGCGATTGCCACTACGCGTGCCGCTAGCAGAGGCTCGTTCATGACCAACTTGGCCGCAGTATCGACACTACAATCAGGCGTATCCAGCACTTGCTGAATTTTGAGAGAGGCAGTCACGTTAGTAGAGAAAATTAATTCTCCGCGATTGGCCTCGGCGACGATACTGTTGAGGGCTTCCGTTTTATCCATGGCAGATTTCATATTGGCATTGGTATAAATACACACCGGCAGTGCCGGACCTGATTCCAATTCTGATTCTATACGACAGTAGTGTTACAAGAGCCTTAGCATAAGAGCTTTAATTTTAATATCAGCAAATATGCAAACTCATAGCCAACAAGCTGCTGTGCAACATACACATTGTCGTCATCGGCTATAAGTTATCACGAATATTGTAAATTATTCTATATCTTTTGTTGCTCCGCGATCCATCTATCCATCTTGGCTTCTAATAAAGCTAATGGCAAGGTGCCGTCACTCAAAATGGCATCATGAAAACTGCGTAAATTAAATTTTGTCCCCAGCTTACTCATAGCGCGCTGCCTGAGTTCCATTATTTTAAGTGAACCAATTTTATAGCCAAGCGCCTGACCCGGCCATGCCATATATCGTTCCGTAGCATTTAAGGCTGATGCCTCATCATACCCCAATGTTGCCTGAAGGTATTTAATTGTTTCTTCCCTTGTCCAACCTTTTGCATGCAAGCCTGTATCGACGACTAGACGTGATGCCCGTAACAACTCATCGGTCAAATGTCCCAGATAGGCATTTGGGTCTTCATATAAGCCCATCTCTTTACCCAAGGTTTCGGCATACAGCGCCCAACCCTCAGTGTAGGCGTTATTGCCGCCAAATTTGCGGAATTTAGGAATATCCAATTCTTGCATCAACGCCAAGTGGAAATGGTGTCCAGGCTGGCCTTCATGTAAAAACAAGGTGGTCATTTCTGTGGTCGGATATTCTTTAGGATCGTTAATCACAGCCCAAAAAACACCTGGGCGCGAACCATCAATTGCAGGCGCTGAGTAATGATCGGATGCGGTCAAACGGCTGATCTCTGGTTCAGGGCGAATATCCAGCGGCGATTTTGGGATTCGGCCAAACAGCTGCGGCAGCTTGGTTCTGATCACGGCATCAATACGGCGATATCCCGCTAATACATCTGCCTCGGTCTTAAACGGGCGATATTCGTTTTGCGTCGCAATCCATCCTGGCAAACCTTTTGGATCGCCGCTATAACCGAGTTTTGGTCCCAGTAAAACAAATTCATTTTGAATTCTGGCGACTTCTTTCAAACCGATCGCATGAATCGTTTCTGGATCGAGATTCGTGGTGGTCTGATCGCGCACCAAGGCCTGATACCATTTGGCGCCGTTCGGCAAAACGCCCAGTCCAGAACTGCTGCGGCTGGCAGCGAGGTAATCCGTTTGCATGAAAGTATTGAGCTTGCTCAGCGACGGCAAAATTTTCTGCGTAATCATGGCGCGATACGCCGCCGTCAGCCGCGTTTTATCGACATCACTAAAACTGGCGGGGAAGTTTTTAACCGGTGCGTAATAAGGATGATTTTCGGCCGATTCTGTGACCAGGACTTTTAACTGGGGCAGGGTAGAAACGACCAGCGCACGCGGTAAGACAATGCCTTTTTTGATCCCTTCACGCATATTCAAGATCGCCTGATCTATCCACGCTGGTAAATGAGAAACACGCTTCAAAAAGAGCTCATATTGGGCTGGCGTTTGTAGCGGTTGCGAGCTTTGTCCACCCGCAAAATTAGCCAGTGTCACAGGGATGCTGTCCATCTGATTGATCGGCATTAAGCGATCATTAAAACCTGCCATCGCTAACAATGATTGCACTTCATAATCGAGACAATCATAAGTCACCTGATCTGCCGCGCTGAGCGCAGCGCGAGGTATGCGTACCAACTCTTGCGCTACTTTTTTCACCATCGCTAATTGACGTGCTCTGACCGCTGGCACTAGCGTCATCGGCAATTGATCATCAAAACGGTTATCGCCATTGAAGGTTGCTGACAAGGGCTCAAAACCTGCTGCCTGGTTATAGTAATTTTCTGCAAGAGTATTAAGTTGCTTCCCTACTTTATTGGATGTTGGACTGGTCGCTGTCGTTAAATTTGCTTCCTTCTCTGCTTGATTAGCAAAGGCATTAGGACTTACCAGCAACGCTGTACTCAAGGAAATACTAAGGACGCCTAGAGAAAGATAAAGACCAGCAACATTAGAAAAACCAGGCAGAGAAGCAAACTTACGCATGTAATTCGTCCTAACAAAGGAAATAAAAATAAGAAGAAAGCTTAAATAAAAACAGCTAAAAAATAGCTAAGGAAAATAGACTATGCAGTGGCGCTATGGTGTCCGTCGCCACAAAATACTTATTCGCAGTTGACCATCCAAGGCACGCCAAACTGATCTATCAGCATGCCAAAGCGCGCCGCCCAAAATGTTTTATCCAAAGGCATGATGATTTTTTGTGCATTGATCGATAGCGCAGCAAACAGTCGCTCAGCCTCAGCCACATCATCAACACCGATCGATAAATTAACGCCCTTAATACCCTCATAAGCGTGGTCTGACATCGAATCCGAGCCCATCAAGGTTTGACCATTTAATTCCATCCGCATATGCATGATTAGCTGGGCAGCGGATGGCGGACACTGATCTGCCATCGGTGATTCGCCATACCGGTGGATCATCCCTATTTTGCCGCCTAAATGCTGTTCATAAAATTGGAAAGCGGTTTCACAATTGCCATTAAAGCTGAGGTAGGTATTGATTTGCATGATGGTCTCCTTGCGATGGATTGTGGTTTTTTTCGGATGGCTACGACGCAAATGCAGCGACTTTGAATCATACATCAGGCGCAGCTAGGAGTAGCTATTTGAAAGTAAGTTCCTTGTTAGCCAACGCTGTTGCAAAAACGGTGGCAAAAGTGGAGGCTAATAAATCGATATGCGACGTAGATGTTTGGCAATAATCTTCGACATTAACAGTGTAGCTTCTGAAATTTTTGGTAATAACTGCGGACAATAAGTTTGAAGAATACTCAGTCTTTAAATAATACTGGGGGTAGGTATATTTTAATCGTCCATAGGAATGCTGGTCTTTAAGATATTTTTGATAAAAATAAAGGGGAGTATATTGAACCTAGAAACGGCAGTTGACCGCTCATCAGTGTAATTAAGTATTTGATTCAATTGAATCATGTCAGTGTTTTCACCATCACCGTTTTGGCGAGAACGCTACGAATCTGATTGCCCACATTTTCGGCTCCCCAGCGGCGTTGCTCCTCGTTGCAAGGTGAAGCTTGCGCCTCGTCTCGCCTTGCTGGGAAACCGAAAAAATGCACACTCAGACTCGTCCAACTGCCCTTTCTAGGTTGAATGAAGATACTTTGAGACTTGCATAAAACAAGTGTATCGACCAAAAAAATCCCCGACGTATCGGGGATTTTTTACGAGGTGACTCTTAAAGGGATGATCCTTTGTCGCCTCAGTCCTTCGCTTTAAGCTAAACAGACAATTAAATACTCAATCAAACACTTTATACCGCAGGCGCATTCACAGCAGCCAGTTCTGCCAGCAAACGCGTTCTCAGCTTATTGTCTTGCGGCGCAACGCCGAAGCCAGAGAGTCGGTTGCCGGAATCGTAGAAACGGCTAATCGTCGTAGCTTCTTCTTTCTCCGTTTCCCAGCGTCCATTTGCAACTGCATGCGGTGCAGGTGGAATTAGTGCAACGGGGTAGCTCGGAGTTTTGACGATCACTGGCGCTGGTTTCAGGTCGATGCTGGTCGACTCACCGGTCAGGCTGCGGGCAATCGCGCGGGCGGCTGTCATGATGGGCGCAATATAGGGCAATACTTGCTGTACCCCGTTGCCCATGCTGTACTGAGCACAATCGCCTAGTGCAAATACGTTGTCAGCGCTGGTCAATCCATACACATCAATCAAAATCCCGCGATCGGTGTTGATATTAGAGGCGCTTGCCAGACGCAAGTCCGGGCGTAGTCCGACTGCGGATAAGACAATATCTGCCTGAATTTGCTTGCCATTTGCCAGGCTAACTTGCAAGGCATCGCTCTCCGCCATATTAGTTACTAAGGCATCCACGCTACTGGCGGTAGTCCCTAGTTCTAAACGGATACCGCGTTGCAGTAATGCCGTTTGTAAACCTTCTGAAATTGCTTGCGGTGCTAGTGCTGCTAACGGCAACACATTGGGGTCAACCAGAGTGACGGCATGCCCCGCACTGGCCAAATCATCGGCAAATTCACAGCCGATTAAACCTGCACCCAAAATCACGACGCTGGCTTTCTCGCCTTTACTGGTCATTTTGTCCCGCAATGCGGTGTAGTCAGTAATGTTGTTGACCGACAGTACTTGGTGGGCGGCATTGCCCGCAATTGGCAAGCGGATTGCCTGAGCACCTAATGCGATGACGAGCTGACTGTACTCAAATTTACCGGCTTTAGTGACGACTGTTTTTGCTGCTGTATCGATATGATCGACCGTCATTTTAGTCAGCAAAGTGGCGCTGACTTGCGCCGCCATTTGTTCCGCACTCTGGCTGATCAAATCCCTGGCTTGCTTGTTTTGCGCAAACGCGTTGGACAGCATAGGTTTGGAATAAAAACCGCCATCATCGGCTGTGATGATTAGCAGAGGCGTTGTTTTGTCCAGCTTGCGGAATTCACGAGCCACGCTGTAGCCAGCTAAGCCGGTACCGATGATGACGATAGGATTCATCTTAGATCGCTACCATGTCGAAGTCAGCCTTGGCGACGCCACAATCCGGGCATTCCCAGTCGGCTGGGATGTCGTCCCAAAGGGTGCCGGCAGCGATGCCATCTTCTGGCATACCTACTGACTCATCATAGATAAAACCGCAAACAACACATTGATATGTTTTCATACAATTCTCAATTCTTAAAAAGGTAAATAGATGACGTTATAGATCACTATATAGATCAATATGGCGACGATAAAATTAAGCTTGGGCTGCTGCTAATACGGCGCGATAGTGATTGGCATGGCGTTCCTCTACCTTAGCCAATGCGGCGAAACGTTTTGCCGCAATTTCTAAAGTCCGCTTGAATTGTTCTGCGTGGACTTTGGATTCTGCGATTTGTTCGTCGTATTCCGCAACGGCAGCGTGATTGCCTTCTTCTATCGCTAAGTGGCGGAATTTTGGATACATCTCAGTATATTCATAGGTTTCGCCTTCGATGGCGATTTCTAAGGATTTTTCTGGCGTCAATTGATCTTTAGGGTACAGCAAATCAAGGTGACCAAATGCGTGCATGATCTCTTGCTCTGCAGTGGTTTCAAATGCAAGTGCGATATCTTCTGCACCAGCAGCGCGTGCCAGTTTAGCGAAATAGCGATATTTAATATGGGCCATCGACTCGCCTGCAAATGCGGCTTCGAGGTTTTGGATGGTGACGGATGGGTTGGCTACATTACTCATTTGGCTCTCCTGGATGAAAATCGATACTACGAATGTAAATTGCAATGGATGTTGCTTCGGCTGTTTCTTCGGCTGTTTCTTCCGATGTCTGTTCGGATATTTCCGCGATCAAGGCTGGTTTGCTTTTGATTGCTATCAATCTGAAACGAATGATAGAAAATATTAATCAATTTGGGAAATTGATTGTTTCTTTCTATTTGATAGTTAATTGCTATAGTGTTTTGGGTTTACTTTTATTTTAGCTAAGATTTGAATGAAATCCAGGATTGAGCCTAGCTTTAAATCCCGCTTGAAATTCAACTGGCCTCCCTAGATTTTTACTAGCTCAGCATAAAAAAACGCATTAAGTTATGCGTAAAAGTCATGAGAGTCGTACAAATACGTATAAAGTTAGAGTATTCCCTCTGCTAAAATCACAGACCAACCGACAGATTGCAGTAAATAAACAATAAGAGAGGCAACAAAGCATGGATTCGTCAGTAGATCAAAAAGAACTAATGCGTCAACAATTGCGCCAGGCTGCGCTGGAATACCATGAGTTTCCAACCCCGGGCAAAATCAGCGTTACTCCCACTAAACAATTGACAAATCAGCGCGATCTGGCGTTGGCCTACTCTCCAGGTGTTGCCTCGCCCTGTGAAGAAATCGTCGCTGACCCAGCCAATGCCTTTAAATACACGGCCCGCGGTAATCTGGTTGGCGTGATCACAAACGGTACTGCCGTCTTGGGTTTAGGCAATATTGGACCGCTGGCATCCAAGCCAGTGATGGAAGGGAAGGGCGTTCTGTTCAAAAAATTTGCCGGTATTGATGTCTTCGATATCGAAATCAATGAGCTTGATCCTGACAAATTAGTCGATATCATCGCCTCGCTGGAGCCGACCTTTGGCGGGATTAATCTAGAAGATATCAAAGCGCCGGAATGTTTTTATATCGAGCGTAAATTGCGTGACCGCATGAAGATTCCGGTCTTCCATGATGATCAGCACGGTACCGCGATCATTGTTGGCGCGGCGATTTTAAATGGTCTGAAAGTCGTCGGTAAAGATATCAAAAACTGTAAACTGGTAGTTTCTGGCGCAGGGGCTGCGGCGCTGGCTTGTCTGGATCTGATCGTTGATCTTGGCTTCCCGTTAGAAAATATTTTTGTCACGGATCTGGCTGGTGTCGTCTACAAAGGCCGTGCCGAATTGATGGACCCGGACAAAGAACGCTTCGCGCAAGAAACCAGCGCCCGTAGTTTGAAAGAAGTGATTCCTGGTGCCGATATTTTCCTCGGTTTGTCTGCCGCTGGAGTGCTCAAGCAAGACATGGTTAAAGCGATGGCGGACAGACCGTTGATTTTTGCTCTGGCAAATCCAACGCCAGAGATTTTGCCTGAGGAAGTGAAAGCCGTCCGTGATGACGCCATTATGGCAACTGGGCGTTCTGATTTCCCCAATCAAGTTAACAACGTGTTGTGCTTCCCATACATCTTCCGCGGTGCCTTAGATTGCGGCGCAACGACGATTACGCGTGAGATGGAAATCGCGGTCGTCCATGCCATTGCAGAGCTGGCGCAGGCAGAGCAATCTGACGTCGTCGCTTCTGCTTACGGCATCAGCAATTTATCGTTTGGTCCAGAGTATCTGATCCCTAAACCGTTTGATCCGCGCTTGATGATCAAGATCGCACCTGCGGTTGCCAAGGCGGCAGAAGAGTCTGGCGTGGCAGCGCGTCCGATCAAAGACATGCAGGCTTATGCCGACAAGTTGCAGCAGTTTGTGTACCACAGCGGTACCTTTATGAAGCCGCTATTCCAGGTGGCGAAAAAAGCACCGGACGAGCGCAAACGTATTGTCTATGCCGAAGGCGAAGAAGAGCGTGTACTGCGCGCGGTGCAAGTGATTGTGGATGAAAAATTGGCTAAGCCGATTTTGGTTGGACGCCCGAATATTCTGGATCAGCGTATCGAAAAATTTGGTCTGCGTTTAAAAGCCGGCGTCGATTTTGAAGTCATCAATCCTGAGTTTGATCCACGTTACCGCGACTACTGGCAGTCGTATCATGAGATCACTTGCCGCAAAGGCGTGACCGAGCAATATGCTAAGTTAGAAATGCGTCGCCGCCACAGCTTGATCGGCGCAATGATGATCCACAAGGGCGATGCCGATGGCATGATTTGCGGCACATTTGGCACCACTAATTTGCACCTGAAATATATCAACGAGGTATTAGGCAAACGGGAAGGCGTCAAAGTAAATGCGGCGATGAACTGCCTAATTTTGCCAGACCGTCAGGTGGTTTTGGTGGATACGCATGTGAATGAAAATCCAACTGCAGAGCAAATCGCAGAGATTACTATTCTGGCGGCAGAAGAAATGCGTCGTTTTGGATTATTACCAAAAGCTGCTCTGTTATCGCATTCTAATTTTGGTTCTAGCAATAGCGAATCCGCACAAAAAATGCGGGCGGCATTAGCGATCATTCAGCGTGATGCGCCAGATCTGGAAATCGATGGCGAGATGCATGGCGATACCGCGTTGGACTCAGCCTATCGTAAAAAAATGATGCCAAATACGACGCTCAGTGGTGATGCTAATTTGCTGGTGATGCCAAATATTGATGCAGCCAATATTTCTTATAACTTGCTCAAAACTACCGCTGGTAACAACATTGCGATCGGTCCGATTTTGTTGGGTTGCGCTAGGCCAGTCCATATTCTGACGCCATCAGCGACGGTACGCCGTATCGTGAATATGACAGCCTTGTGCGTGGTGGATGCGGTAGCGCAGCGTTAATTTAGTATGCTGGATGGTGTAAAAACTTGAGGCGAGTTATTTAAATCAGGTCGCTCCCAAAATAAAAAAGCCGGACATCTTTTGTAGATGCCCGGCTTTTTTTATTGATCTATTCGTTTGCATTTTTTGTCGCTTTTTTGTCGCCTTTTCGTCGAATTTTCGTCGAATTTTTGTCATTCCCGTACACGTATGCAGTGACTAATTCAGCGACAGAAAGATTCAATTGATTAGCCTCAATTGTTGATTATCATTGAGTTTGAATTGATGTACGACGTTGGCCAGATTAGCCGCCTGATCTTGCAGTGATTGCGCCGCTGCTGCTGCCTGTTCTACTAAGGCCGCATTTTGCTGAGTAGCTTCATCCATCTGGACTATCGCATCATTCACTTGCTGGATGCCAGAACTTTGCTCTTGTCCTGCTAAGGTAATCTCGCCCACGATCGTCACTACGCGTTTGACGCTGGCGACAATTTCTACCATGGTAGCACCAGCTTTTTCTACCAGCTTGCTACCGTTATCGACTTTTTCTACCGAATCATCAATCAAGGTTTTAATCTCTTTGGCGGCACTTGCGCTTCTTTGTGCCAGATTACGCACCTCGGAGGCAACCACCGCAAAGCCGCGTCCTTGCTCACCTGCACGAGCCGCTTCTACCGCAGCGTTCAGCGCCAGAATATTGGTCTGGAAAGCGATGCTATCAATCACGCTGATGATGTCCACAATTTTTTTGGAAGATTCGTTAATCGAGCCCATGCGCTCAACGACTTGATCAACCACCATGCCGCCCTGTACTGCAATATCAGATGCAGATACGGCTAACTGATTTGCCTGACGCGCACTCTCCGCGTTGTGTCTGACGGTTGCTGTGAGTTCTTCTATTGTTGAGGCCGTTTCTTCTAATGATCCTGCCTGTTGTTCAGTGCGGTTGGATAAGTCGAGGTTGCCAGTGGCGATTTCTGCCGAGGCATTGGCAATGGTGTCAGTACCTGCTCTGACCTGACTTACAATTTTGAGTAAGTTATCGTTCATCGCCTGAAGTGATCTGAGTAACTGACCCGTCTCATCACGTGCGCCGGACTCAATGTGTGAGGTCAGATCACCCGAGGCTATGGTCTCGGCAATATCCACCGCCTGACTGAGTGGTCTAGTAATGCCGACCGCAAGACGCCAGGCAAGCAACCATCCAAGGACAAATAAAACGCTACCCAAGCTGATTAAAATATTACGACTTTGATCCTCAATTTGCTGAACACTGTCTGCCATCTGATTGATCGTTGTGCGTTGCATATCGAGTAGTTGCTGTAATAAATCCAGATAACTTTTTGCGGCAGGAGTGAAGTCTTTTTCTAACATTTGATTAGCTTCATCCACTTGCCCATCTACTTTTGCTTTGGCAATGGCATCGCGCGCGATGATGTATTTTTTGCGCGTGATACTCAGTTCGTTAAATAATTTTTTCTCTTCATCCGAGCTTAATAAACCTTCCAAGGTTTTTTGTAACTCGGTAGATACTTTGCTGGCTGCGGTTGCATCATTGGCAAAAAACGCGCTTAGATTGCTGTCCGTGCTTTTTGCAATTGCGGTTGTGCGAATCACGCTGGTGCGGATTGTCCTATACCAGTCAGAGACGACACGCTCTTTGGTGAGTGGCGTTTTTAAAATATTTTCTGTGGTGGTGGCGACCTTAGATATCTGCCAGATACTGATGACTAATAAGACCATCATAAATAGCAAGATCAGCGCAAATCCTAAACCAAGACGCTTACCGATTTTCATATTAGCGAAAAAATTCATATTTTTTCCCATCAAGATGGTGGAGTAACGACGCAGGATAGCGAATTGAAGTAACGGAGAACGAATGCCGAATGGAGCAGGAATACGGTGCTATCGCGTCGTTTTTGACGCTAACAGTGAATGCAGAATTATCCTTAATCAGCATCATGATCAAGACCACGGACATTGAGATTAGATGTTGTTGTGATTGCAGTTTGATCTTATGCCTAACAAGTCATTGAAGGCAATTTTTGTTTTGCTAATATTTGTAGCGTCAGCGCAACGTTTGAAATGTGCACGTCATATTTGTGGGGTTCTGAACAAACACTAGGATGGGCAAGGTGCCCAACTCTTGAAAAATACGGCTCATCGCTATGTTGGCCTGAGTATCAGCTTGCAAAACCGGACGCGATAGTTGCTCCGCTGTTCGAATTATTGGGATTGAATTAGAGATCTGACTTGACTCAATGCACGCGAATTTATCTCTGATATTTTTGATACTCCCACTATGTATAAATAAGTGTCCATATATTAATTGGACAATAAGCCTATTTTTTTAAAAATAGTTGGGGAGTATATGTAATTCCTTTTCGTGGCACGGATGCAAAATTATTCCGGCAAGGCGTTGCAATGCTGCAGTCGCAATTTTGCGGAAGACTTATTCAGCGATGACGCAGCTCCCCAAACGCTGACCTATTGTTTGATCGGCACGCGCCCGGTCGCAACGACGCTGGAGGCGCGCTCGCAATGTCCCGGTTGATCATCAAAAAACATATGTGGCTTAAACGCAGCGAGTACGGCTGATTTATGCACGCCACCCATAAAGAAGGTTTCGTCGATGGCGATGTTCCAGGCGCGTAGGGTACGGATGACGCGTTCATGGGCTGGTGATGAGCGCGCTGTTACTAGCGCAGTGCGTAGAGGAAAGGCTCTACCATCGGGCGTTTTAAAATTATTTTGCAAGTAGGATAGGGCGACCAGCAGGCGGGCAAACGGGCCTTCCGGTAAGGGTTTGCTGGCATTGTCGCGTTCGTGTTGCTCAAATGCCTCGATGCCTTGTTCCTGAAAAATTCGTTCAGACTCATCCGAGAAAATCACGGCGTCGCCATCGAAGGCTATACGGATCTGATCCAGTTCTTGTTGCGGGTTATCTGGCATGCGATACAGCAAGGCTGCTGCGACTCCCGAATTAATCGCTGCCTGCACATCATCCTCATGCAAGGACAAAAACAAGCTGAGATTGAATGCCTGCAAATACGGCGATAAGGACGCTCCGCCGACCAAGGCGGCACGCGAGATATCTAACCCATAGTGTTTAATGGAATTAAAAATCCGCAATGAGGTCTCTGAAGAATTACGCGACATGATGACAACCTCGACCAGTCTATGACTCGGCGTCAGAGTATTCAGATGTAGCAGCGCTTTGACCAGCGCAAAACCGGCTCCGGGCTTAAGTATCGTATTTTCATGCGCGAGTTGGTGCTGGCGATAAACCGCCAACCCCTCGTTTTGGAAGATGGCTTCTTCTACTTCCAGATCAAACAGTGCGCGGGAAGAGATGCCGATGACTAACAGATTGTCGAGAGAAAAAGCCATGTTGTGGTTGATCTGAGCGATAGTGGATTGAAGTTGAAAACGAATGAATAAAGCGAGTGAGGACAGCGTACAAAATTCTGATGCATGAAGACAACGAAGGTTGTCGCTACGAACGGCTCAGAATCTGCGTCCAGACGGTCATTATTCCAGCCCGATCCGGCTATCAAATTGTTGCAGGACTTCTAACTCGACTAGCTTGAGCATATTGGCGTTAGTGCTTTCTAAAACAACCAGTGGCGCAACGCCTTCAGCCAATGCTTCCAGCCAGCGATTGGCACATAGGCACCATTGATCGCCAGGTTGCAGACCAGGGAAATTCCATTCCAGTCGTGGCGTACTTAAATCATTTCCACGGCTTTTACTGAACGCTAAAAACGTTGCCGTCATGATCGCGCAAACAATGTGTGTACCGACATCTTCCTCATTGGTCTTGCAGCAGCCGTCACGGAAAAAACCTGTCAGCGGATCAAATGAGCATGGAACGAGGGGCTGTCCGAAGACATTCAGAGCAGGTGTTGACGAGGAGTTGGAGTTTGCCATATCAGTCAGTTACTTTCGTTTGGGTACGTTTTTTTGCCCACGATAACATTGCCGGCCCGAATAAACGAGAGATGGTATGACGGTATTTTGCAAAAAAACGATAAGAGAGAACGAGTATAGGGCGCAACCAAGGGCGTGTGTAAATCCACGCCAGTAGTTTTAAGTCCGTGCGTTGGTAGGCTGCCGCAAATACGTCCACACCGATAAGTGTCACAGTATCTTTGCCATCGCCTTCCAGCCGCCCATGTATCTGCGCCATCGCTTGCTCACAACTAATCTGGTAGCGATCAGACTGATAATGCTGATCAGCGATATCGACAAACCGGAGCAAGTCGCGTTGATTTTTAGACCGTAGCAGCACAATCTCTGCAAGGCATAAAGGGCATGCGCCGTCATAAAAAATAGTCAGTGTTTGCACGTCGAATTCCTGTTGCGATTACTTTGGAAGCAAACAGCATAGCGCAAGACTGGTATTGAGGTTATTTGTGGATTTAGTTCGTAGAGTTAGTGCTCATCAGATATTATTTTGGCTGACATTACGGAACCATTTTTTGGGGATCTAGTGTTTTGAAATGAGATTTTCCAATCTAATTGATATCTGATTCGACCTAATATCGCCTAAAACCCCTATTTGACATAAAGATAGGCAAAGCGCACGCTAGGCATATTATTTTTGGGAGATACATCATGCCGCAATATCGTTCACGCACTACAACTCACGGCCGCAACATGGCTGGCGCCCGCGCACTGTGGCGCGCTACTGGCATGAAGGACGGCGATTTCGATAAACCTATCATCGCCGTGGTGAATTCTTTTACCCAGTTTGTGCCGGGTCATGTGCATTTAAAAGACCTGGGGCAACTGGTCGCGCGTGAGATCGAGGCTGCGGGTGGCGTAGCAAAAGAGTTCAACACGATTGCAGTGGACGACGGTATCGCAATGGGGCACGGAGGAATGCTGTACTCGCTGCCATCGCGTGATCTGATCGCGGATTCTGTCGAGTACATGGTGAATGCACATTGCGCCGACGCGATGGTGTGTATTTCGAACTGCGACAAAATCACACCGGGTATGTTGATGGCGGCGATGCGGGTCAATATTCCGGTGGTGTTTGTCTCCGGTGGCCCGATGGAAGCCGGCAAGGTGATCAAAGTCGTTAATGGGACACAAAAAATCATCAAGCTTGATCTGGTCGATGCCATGATCAAAGCGGGCGACAGTAGCGTGAGTGATGCCGATGTAGCCGAGATTGAGCGCTCTGCTTGCCCGACCTGCGGTTCTTGCTCTGGCATGTTCACCGCCAATTCCATGAACTGTCTGACAGAAGCTTTGGGCTTGGCACTGCCGGGCAACGGCACGATCCTCGCCACCCACTCTGATCGCAAAGAATTATTCTTGCGTGCAGGTCGTCTGATTGTCGATATCGCCAAACGCTATTACGAGCAAGACGATGCCTCTGTACTGCCACGCAATATCGCGACCAAAGCTGCGTTTGAAAACGCGATGGCACTCGATGTTTCGATGGGAGGTTCGACTAACACGGTATTGCATTTGCTGGCTGCTGCACATGAGGCCGGTGTTGAATTTAGCATGGCAGACATCGACCGTATCTCGCGCAAAGTTCCGTGTCTGTGCAAAGTTGCACCGATGACGGATAAGTACCATATCGAAGATGTGCATCGTGCCGGTGGCATTATCGGTATCCTCGGTGAGCTGGCGCGTGGCGGTTTGCTCGATACCAGCTTACCAACCATCCACAGCAAAACCATGGGCGATGCGATTGCCAATAACGACATCATCTGCACCCAAGATCCGGCGGTGCATCAGTTATTCCGCGCGGCTCCCGGTGGTGTGCCGACACAAACAGCGTTCTCGCAATCTGAACGCTTCGCGTCATTGGACACCGACCGTAGCACAGGTTGTATTCGCGATAAAGCCCACGCGTATTCGCAAGATGGCGGCCTCGCTGTTTTGTACGGCAATCTGGCTGAAAAAGGTTGTATCGTAAAGACCGCAGGCGTGGATGAAAGTATCCTCAAGTTCAGCGGCAAAGCGCGGGTGTTTGAAAGCCAGGACGCGGCGGTGGACGCCATCATGGGCGATACGGTACATGAAGGCGATGTTGTCATCATCCGTTACGAAGGTCCAAAAGGCGGCCCAGGCATGCAAGAGATGCTGTACCCCACGTCATACATCAAATCAAAAGGTCTGGGCAAGGTCTGCGCCTTATTCACCGATGGCCGGTTTTCCGGCGGCTCCTCAGGTCTGGTAATTGGTCATGCCTCGCCAGAAGCAGCAGAAGGTGGTGCGATTGGTCTGGTGGAAGAGGGCGACATGATTGATATCGACATTCCTGAGCGTCGCATCAATCTGCGTATCAGCGATGCCGCACTGGCCTCGCGTCGCGCTGCGATGGAAGCCAAAGGCGATGCAGCATGGTTGCCAGTCAATCGTGATCGTTATGTATCGCAAGCATTGCAAGCTTATGCAGCACTCACGACCTCAGCAGATCGTGGCGCTGTGCGTGATTTGTCGCAATTGAAGAAATAGATTTTTGAGGGGCGGTTTTGAGGAACGGAACAGTCGTTGTTTGTAAATAATCAGTGTTGGTTCTGGTTTGAACTGAGAACGACTGTCTTATTGAATCGAGTTTTCTTGTTGTAAAAAGCAGCCAGTAGCGGTTGCGCGTAGTTGATGTTTTCCACGTATGTTGGCTAATAAATCACAGATTGTTATTGATGAAATAATAGAGGTACAACAACGATGTCAAAAGAAAGCTCAGTGTCTGGTATTCTCAAATCTCTTCGCGATCAAGCTCTGAGCTCGAAATGTAGGCTTTTAGACAGACAACCGCAGCTCGATAGGCCGATTTTAACTATTTTCGAATGTTTCTTTTGCTTGCCTTCGAAATCATATTTTTTAGATTTGCCGCTAAAGAATATTTGTGCTTTAAGCCATCATAATTTTTTTGAAACCGGTCAAACGTGGCGAGAGATTTTATACCCAACGCGCGAAAAATCAGGATTGACGTGTCAAGGTTGGTCATCTGGAGTGTTTAATTATTTCGATGGAGAATGGAGAGATAATCTTTTCTCGCAATATGCTGAAAATTGTATGGGTGGCGCGAGGTTTACTGCAATTGGAGGTGCGGTGGTGGTTACTAACGGCATGCATCGGGTGGCCGGTGGATATGTTTATCGAGCAGCGCAGCAAGGAGAAAACGCGGTATTTTCAAAGGTACGTATTCGACATTGCGAACTGATGCCGGAAGTAAAAAAATTCCTAGAAAATCTGGACTCTTCGCTTGGTATATTTATAAGTAAAAGCGAAATTGCTTGCCCAAGATTTTGGATAACAGATTACATCCAAATCACCGCGCGTGGTCTTGTCACTTTACGTCGATTAAGCCCTTTTAATGGATTATTTGGGAAAAAAAAGATGCAGCAGCTATCTCCAGATTTGTTGTCTTGCATACTAAACGACACTTTCTTAAACGCTACTGAAAGTGCGCCACCATATGATGAGTAGGCTACTGCTATTGGCTAAAAATATACCTGTTATTTGCTAACAGGAAAGTGCAAGTTTAGACTCTACACATCTTCCCCAGCGTGAATAGAAAATGACAACAGATCCATATTCTAGCGTATTGCAATTTCTCCATAGCACACGTGAACTTGTCTTCTTAGAACAGGCACTAACCCAAGGTCTGCTACTGACTGACCACGATGTAATTTTACGACCAATTATAGACAATAGTGATCTAACTAATTTTTTCATTAATGAAATTTATCCAAGGATTGAGCGGAAGCTTAACAGTCTTGGAATATCATTTAATGACCTTTCCGATAATGAAAAAAACGTGCTTATGTGTGGTGTAGGTGCTATTTCGGGGAAAATTCCTATGCTATGTTTTACTGAAATTCCAGAGGGGAGGGTGTTGTCAACCCAGCATTTTGGCTTTGGTGGTTATGGTGTGGTTATTAAGCGCTATTGGCTCGAGCAAAACAATGCGGATAGGGTTATATACGTTGGTGAAAATTCACCAACCTCAAAGGCGCTATATTGCATACTTATGGACGCAAAAATACGAACCTTGCACATAGTGACTGGAAAAGGGGTTTTGTGGGGGCAAACACCTGATGAATTGAAAAACGTCTGGAGCTTACTCTCCTATGTCCAAGTACGACATCATTTGGATGAGCTTGAATGGCGAATCGCTGGCTCACACGGATTTATAGGCGGCATTCGTGATGTTGCAAAGCGGTTACCTATTCTTCTCCAAGACATAGAGTATATTTGTGTCCAATATGACAAAGAGATGCCCAGTATGAAGAAACTCATTGAAAATCTCGCGCTTCAACAAAAAGCCACTTCTATTCCAACGATTTTAGTGCAACCAGAAACGATTAACGTAGCAGCTTAATTGCGGTAACACGATCACCTCAATTCAATTAATGGCAGCCACCATGATGCGTACCCAGATTCGCTGGTGCCCCGCCATCTGCACTTGCCAGACTCTGCAATATCCCGCAATCACTGCTCGCTTGTACGTGCTGACATAGGCTGCGTAGCTCACTTAGCTGCGTTTGCAAATTGCTGAGTTCAGCGATTCTGTGTGCTACATGATGGATATGTTCATCCAGCAGCGTATTCACTTCGGCGCAATTTTCTTGCGGCGCGTCGCGGAACTTTAGCAAGCGACGTATCTCTTCTAGCGTCATATCTAGCGAGCGGCAGTTGCGGATAAATTGCAGTCGTTCTACATGTCCATCGTCATACAGCCTGAAATTGCCATCCGAGCGTGCTGGCGGTGGTAACAATTTTTCTTTTTCGTAGTAGCGCACGGTCTCTACCAGACAGCCTGTGCGTTTCGCCAGTTCACCGATTTTTAAACCACCGCTGGATGCAGGGTTCTGATCTCTATTCATTAGATCCTTCGCCATAAAATGCCTTTATTTCCATATTACGCTTGACTCTATACCTGCTACAGGGTCTCTAATGTGCAATATACGCTTTTTTAGGAAACAACATGCCGCACGACCATCATCCGCATCGCCACGCTCATAGCCAAAAGAGCGATCACGAGCAGACTCATCAAGCTCATTCTCACGATAAGCATCAACATGGTCATAGTTGCGGTCACGATCATTCAACGGGCAATCACAAATCGGGGATGGATTTACTCGCTGATAAGGCTGAAATGATCACGGCTGCTGGCAGCGTAAAGTCTTTATTCTCTATTGAAAATATGGATTGCCCGACTGAGGAGGCATTGATACGCAATAAGTTTGCGAACATGGAAGGTATCAGCAAACTGCACTTCAATTTGATGCAACGTAAGTTGACGGTGATTCATCTGGCAGATCAACTGACTCAGGTGCAATCTGCATTGAAGGCAATTGGGATGGATGCGGTGTTGATGAGCGAAGACGCATCTGTCAACCGCGATACGCAGCAAACATCTAATAATCAATCTGGCTCTGTTCGTAAAAAATGGATGCTGATTGGCGTCGCTGGACTAGCTGCGGTCATCGCAGAAGTGATTGCTTTTATCAGTGGGTCTGAGAATAGTTGGCCAGTGATTGTGTTGTCCTTATTTGCGATTAGTTTAAGCGGTTTAGGGACATACAAAAAAGGTTGGATTGCTTTAAAAAATGCGAATCTCAATATCAATGCCTTGATGTCCATCGCGGTGACTGGTGCTGTCATTCTGCAGCAATGGCCGGAGGCGGCGATGGTGATGGTCTTATTTACCCTGGCGGAAATGATCGAGGCTCTATCACTGGACCGCGCGCGTAATGCGATCCGCGGCTTGATGGCGATGACGCCTGAACAGGCGACAGTATTACAAGCAGATGGCAAATGGGAAGTCATCGCGGCGGCGAATGCACAGCTTGGCGCTAGCATCCGGGTTGCGCCTGGTGAGCGGATACCGTTGGATGGTTTGATTAGCAAAGGACAATCAACCGTCAATCAGGCTCCGATCACAGGCGAGAGCATGCCAGTAGAAAAAGTGCCAGGCGATAAAGTATTTGCCGGGACGATTAATCAGACGGGTTCTTTTGACTACACGGTGACGGCATTACAAAATGATTCCACCATGTCGCGCATTATTCATGCAGTGGAAGAGGCGCAAGCTAGTAAAGCGCCAACTCAAGGTTTTGTGGATCGTTTTGCGAAGATCTATACGCCTTGCGTATTTTTGATTGCATTAGCGATCGCCATCGTGCCGCCATTGGCGATGGGTTTGCCTTGGATGATCTGGTTTTATAAAGCACTGGTGCTGCTGGTGATTGCCTGCCCTTGTGCCTTGGTAGTTTCTACCCCCGTCACTGTGGTCAGCGGATTGTCGGCTGCTGCCAAGGCCGGTATCTTGATCAAAGGAGGGCGCTATCTGGAGGAGGGGCGTTATCTCAAGTCAATTGCGCTAGATAAAACGGGCACGATCACACAGGGCAAACCGCAAGTCACCGATGTGGTGATGTTGTCCGGCACACAGCAAGATGGCTTGCGCCTTGCCGCCCAGTTAGCGGCACGCTCTGATCATCCGATGTCGCTTGCAATTCATGCATATTGGCGAGAAAAAAGTGGCGATGTGTTGACGGGTGAGGTCACCGATTTTGAAGCGCTGACCGGTCGCGGTACCAAAGGTCGCATTGCTGCGCAATATCACTATCTTGGGAATCATCGTCTGATCGAAGAATTGGGTACCTGCAATCCAGAAATCGAGACCGCGCTGAATCGCCTGGAAGCGGAAGGTAAGAGCGTCGTCATGTTAAGTAATGATACGCACGTCATCGCACTGTTTGCCGTTGCTGATGCAGTGCGTGATACCAGTCGCGCTGCGATTGCGGAATTACATCAACTCGGCATCCGCACCGTGATGCTAACTGGCGATAACACATTGACCGCTAAGTCAATCGCACGCCAGACCGGCATCGATGATGCACGCGGCAATTTGCTGCCAGAAGACAAACTAGCAGCGATCAAACAAGAGATCGCCGATTATCGTACTGTGGGTATGGTGGGTGACGGTATTAACGATGCTCCGGCGCTGGCGCAAGCCACTATTGGCTTCGCTATGGGCGCTGCCGGAAGTGACACTGCTCTGGAAACTGCCGATGTCGCTTTGATGGATGATGACCTCAGAAAAATTCCTCAATTTATCCGTCTGAGTCGCCGGACTTCTGCCATTCTCAAACAAAATATCGCGATTGCGCTGGGCATTAAAATCGTATTTTTTATAATGGCGATGATGGGAATGGCAACGCTATGGATGGCTGTATTTGCCGATATGGGGGCGAGTTTGATTGTGGTATTTAATGGACTGCGCTTGTTAAAAGCAGTACAGAAAAATAGTTTGCGTGAATGAAATTTTATTAGCTGTATCAGTGCGGATTTTGCTTAATTTAGTTTAAATATCCGCTTGCCGGACCCATTTATGCAATGTCAAAGGCTTGGCTTGCTGCAGGTCTAAAATCAGTTTGGCGGGATTTTCTTGCTGATGTAGCAGCGCCAGATGTTCCGCTTTTAAAAACTTGGCATTGACGGTGTGCTGCAGAAAATCGAGCAGGCTATTGTAAAAACCAGCGATATTCAATAAGCCCAAAGGTTTTTGATGGAAACCTAGTTGCGACCAGGTGAACATTTCAAATAGTTCTTCCAAAGTGCCGACACCGCCCGGCATGGCGATAAACCCGTCTGACAATTCCGCCATCATTGCTTTGCGTTCATGCATATTTTTTACGATGTGTAACTGGCTTAAACCTGTATGGCCAACTTCTTTATCCATCAGGGCTTGCGGGATAACTCCAGTTACTTGACCACCGAGCCGCAAGACTTCATCCGCGATCACGCCCATCAAACCAACATTGCCACCGCCATAGACGAGGGAGATGCTGTTCGATACCATTTCAGCAGCGAGCTGGCGGGCGCCTTGCGCGTAGGCGTCGTCGTCACCGATGGATGAGCCGCAGTAAACGCAAAGCGATTTTATGGTGGACATGGGATTCCTGAAGCGCGGGTGTTGAGCTTACTGGTTAATTTTATGGGTTAATTTTTTTCAGATATTCTTGCGATAGTTTTTCGAAGACGTTTTTAGTTTCGCCGCGCAAGTAAGGGCTGATTAGCACGATCACCTGATAGCAGCCACGCGCCAGGGATTCGGACATGGTTTGTAGCTCGGTGTATTTGCGAGGATTGCGGACGTATTCGTAGGACAACCAATACGTGGCGACCACCACCATGTTGGTCGCAAGGGCGTCAATCTCGATGTCGTTGCCTTCAAACTCACCATCGGTACGCAGGCCATAGCAAAGCTCGGTGGCGACTTTGATTTTGTGCGACAGAATTTGTTTAAAATGCAGTTCCAGATTGCGATTTCTGGACAGCAGATCGTTTAAATCACGATAAAAAAAGCGATAGCGCCAGACCAATTCAAAGGTCAGATGCAGATAAGTCCAGATATCTTGAATGTTCGCTTTACGACCTTCCGGGAACGCGAGTTTTTTATTAATTTCTTCTTCAAATTGAGTGAAGATAGAATTAACAATATCGTCTTTATTACGGAAGTGATAGTAAAGATTGCCAGGAGAGATATGCATCTCTTCAGCAATAACAGTGGTTGTGATATTGGGTTCGCCAAATTCGTTAAATAGGCGAAGTGATAAGTCCAGTATACGTTCCCTGGTACGACGAGGCGTTTTGTGTTGCATGCCGACTCTCTAGAATTATTTTTTCAATAGAATAACATTGAACTGGCAAAGCACAAAAATTGGATAGGGATTTTCCCAAGAGAATTCGTTGTGTTTATAGTGAAACATAAAATTATTCGCTATAAATGAATATTTGACTGGATTGTAGTTGGCGTTGGAATCAGTCTTAATCTACGAATCTGGTGTCATTGCTTAATTTAACTTCCGCGTGGACCAAGCGAGTTTTCGCTAATTTATCATGCAAAAATTGACCATCTTTATCAAGCTTGTATGTTAGCGCCCAAAGGATAATGTTTGCGGTGACGGCCACAATAGCGAGCCAGCCTTTTAATTCGAATTGGTAGGCAATCGCCAGGCCTGGAATAAACCACATCCATGCCAGGCAGTAGCGAACTACTGCTTTAATGATGGGTAATTTTTGTCTCTCGCCATCAATTAGTTTGATATTCCACGTTTTCATTGCCAAAGTTTGACCACTCCGGCACCAAAAAAACACAAAATATATTCCGAGTATGGCGAAGAGCCAGGCCTCACGAGCGTGGCGAAGGGTCAGTGCATGCCTGCTCTGGGTCCAGACGTCGAATATCATGCCTGCCGTAAAAATGACACCGAACAAAAGCATCGCTTCATAAACCATGCAAATAAGCCGACGTTTTAAGGCTGGTGTTACCGGAGGAGGGATAACAGTATTTGTTGTAGCCACTTGTTACTTTGCCGGAGTTTGATATACCGACGTGTTTGGTGCAGGCAACACGCTTGCTGGCAAACTTGCTGATTGGAGTGCAATCACAGCCACCGGCTTGTTTGCTTGTGCTGCCAACGCTGCCTTAGGTGCACCTTTGATAGGAGCCAGAGGTACTGCTTTGCGTTGAGCTTCTGAGGGAAGATTTGTTACGCTTTTTTTCTTCACCGCTTCACTTGCGAGTTTTTTCTTTTCTTCTTCACTTAATTTTTGATACTGCTGCCACTGCTCAGATTTTTTTTCTGAGTTTATTTGAGTTGTACGAGCAAAATTTTCTCGTGCTTGCATGCGTTGTTCAGGCGTTAATTTAACCCAGGCGCGCATACGTTCTTGCACCCGAACTTGCTCGTCTGGCTTCATTACTGCATATTTATTTGCAATTTCTAGCCATTTCTTTTTATTTTGCTCACTCATCCGTTGCCATTCAGGCGCGAGTGGGGCAAGTGCGATTTTTTGTGTCGCACTTAATTCCTGCCAGCTTGGTCTAGTCAATGGCGTTGCTGGTAACGAGGTAGCTTTTTGCGCGACAGTTGGCTTCACGTCAGCAGCGGTAGCTGACATGACGTAAGTTACCGACGCTACCACTGCCATGATTAAGGCAAGGACTTCAGTTCTGTTGACCACGAACAAAGTGGATAAGCGCACGCCTATTCCTCCGCTTTATTCAAATAAGCGCTAAAGCCAGTATCAAGGTAAGCATCAGGTGGCAATTCATCGACTAAAACTGCCGCATCAATTTCTGCTAAATCGCTAATTCTTCTTTGTTGCTCGTATTCGTAAATGCCTGTCAAGCCCATAACCAGTACCAGCAAAGGCAAGATAACGCCCAGCTTACCTAGCCAAGATTGTGGTCCTTGGAAAGAAAACCCCGCATTGCCAGCTAAAACGCCACCAAATGCAAAAACCGCACTTGGCGAAGCTTGCTTTTTGCGTGACATTGCAATTTTGCGCGCATTAGCGAGCCTGTCCAGCGCCGGTGCGGGAATGTTTTCAGCGGATTCGTTTAATGCATGCCGTACTTTGTAGGCAAAGTCGAGGTCTTGCGCTTCTCGTGAGTAATTCATAATGTTATTCCTTTTGCCTTAAGCGATACTGCGAGCGCATGTGTCGCGCGGGAACAATGCGTTTTTACGCTGCCTTCTGAGCAGCCCATTGCGGCGGCAGTCTCTGCTACGTCCATGTCTTCCCAATAACGCATGAGGAAGGCTTCCCGTTGACGCGCTGGAAGTTTTTGTACTTCCTCATCGATAATATTCAGAACTTGTTCACGTTCTATCTTGTCCGCGCTTGATTCCGATGCTTCTGTGCCATCTTCTGCGGCATAACTTTCCAATAAATCAAAATTATCATCGCCTTGATTATTGTTTGGAGTGATACTTGAAAATAAGCTAACCCAAGTATTGCGCACTTTTTCTCTACGAAAAAAATCTAGAATCGTGTTTTGCAAAATTCTCTGAAATAGCATCGGCAATTCTGCCGCAGGCTTATCGCCATATTTTTCAGAAAGCTTGATCATGGATTCTTGCACAATATCCAACGCAGACTCTTGGTTGCGTACGGTATAGACGGCATGTTTGAAAGCGCGACGTTCTACGCCTTCAAGGAAATTGGATAATTCTTTGTCTGTGGCCATCTGTTGGCGTAGCTAATCAATAACTTAGTAATTTTGTTTATCTGTCGCAAAAAGCTATTCTTGCATATTTTTTTGCAGCTATTGGGTTGGCGCACGAGTTACGTGATTGTCTTTCCCTTTAAAAGTGCGCCCATGCTAGCAAAATTCCTTTTCTATGTCCCGTTTTTTGTACAAAGTACCTGATTTGGAAGGGATTTTGTGCTTTAAAAGGTGGAATTTGTCTTGACCAAAATGGTGCAACACAGTACCGTATGAATCCGCCTTGAAATCTCGAGGCAATAAATACTTGCTGGAATCGGCTCACAATGCTGTCCTCTGCAGGTTCGCTCTAATGAAGCAGTTTGTTCTAACCCATGCCACAAGCGTGAGAAGTTGTCTTAGCAAAGCCCAAAATACTGATTGGACGAGTGTTCTAAGCCTTATCTGGAAATATATCCAACGGATGTACCAAGGGTAATGTGACCGCACAAAAAGGAATATCAGCAGACCGCCTCGCTTCGTAATTTCGTCAGGAAAGAACATCCGATCAATCTCCTATGGACCTTGAAAGGAAACGTAAATGAGTTCAGATACAAATACAGAAATAACCGGCGCAGAGATCTTAGTTAAATGTCTGGCCGAAGAGGGTGTTGAGCATGTGTTCGGATATCCGGGCGGTGCTGTACTCTATATCTACGATGCAATTTTTAATCAGGACAAGTTTCAACATATTCTTGTTCGTCATGAGCAGGCCGCGATACACGCAGCCGATGCTTATTCCCGATCCTCACAAAAAGTGGGTGTTGCGCTAGTGACATCTGGCCCTGGCGTTACCAATGCGGTAACTGGCCTGGCAACCGCTTACATGGATTCGATCCCGATGGTGATCATTTCCGGCCAAGTCCCAAGCCACGCCATTGGTCAGGATGCTTTCCAGGAATGCGATACCGTCGGTATTACACGTCCTTGCGTCAAGCATAACTTTTTGGTGAAAGACGTCAGAGATTTAGCGACGACCATTAAAAAGGCTTTTTTTATCGCTACAACGGGTCGTCCCGGTCCTGTGTTAGTTGACATCCCTAAAGATATCAGCATGCACAAGACTACCTATTTTTACCCAAAAGAAATTGAAATGCGCTCTTACAAGCCTGTGGATAAAGGTCATTCTGGTCAGATCCGTAAGGCGGTGCAACTATTGCTGCAAGCAGAGCGCCCGATGATTTATACCGGTGGCGGTGTGATTCTGGCGAATGCGTCGCCAGAGTTGAATAAACTGGTCGATCAATTAGGCTTTCCATGCACTAACACCTTGATGGGATTAGGCGCATATCCAGCCTCTAGCGATAAATTTGTCGGTATGCTCGGCATGCACGGTACTTACGAAGCTAACATGGCAATGCAGCACTGCGACGTGTTGATTGCGATTGGCGCACGTTTTGATGACCGCGTTATCGGTAACCCCAAACATTTTGCGTCTAGTCCGCGCAAAATTATTCATATCGATATTGATCCATCGTCGATTTCTAAGCGGGTAAAAGTTGATATTCCTATCGTTGGTAATGTTAAAGACGTATTGCAAGAATTTTTGTCGCAATTGAGTGTCGCTGAAACCAAATCTAATCCCAAAGCTCTGGCAGACTGGTGGAAGCAAGTCAATGAATGGCGCAAACGCGATTGTCTGAAGTTCCCGACATCGACCGAAGTGATCAAACCTCAGTCAGTTGTTCAGAAAGTTTGGGAAATCACCAAGGGCGACGCCTTCGTCACCTCTGACGTTGGTCAGCATCAAATGTGGGCGGCGCAGTATTACGGCTTTGACAAACCACGTCGCTGGATTAATTCTGGCGGCTTGGGCACGATGGGCGTGGGCTTGCCTTATGCGATGGGTGTTCAGATGGCCAATCCCGGTGCGACTGTCGCCTGTATTACAGGCGAAGCGTCTATACAAATGTGTATTCAAGAGCTCGCTACTTGCAAGCAATATCATTTGACGCCAAAAATTATTTTGCTGAATAACCGTTTCCTTGGCATGGTCAGGCAGTGGCAGCAAATTGATTATGGTTCACGTTATTCCGAGTCGTACATGGACTCTTTGCCGGACTTTACCAAGTTAGTAGAGGCCTACGGCCATGTTGGCATGAAGATCGAAAACCCAGCTGATATTGATGGCGCTTTAAAAGATGCCTTCGCAATGAAAGATCGTCTGGTGTTTATGAACTTCATCACAGATCAAACCGAAAACGTCTGGCCTATGGTCAAGGCGGGCGCTGGTTTGACTGAAATGCTGCTCGGCTCGGAGGATTTATAACATGAGACATATCATTTCTGTTTTGCTGGAAAACGAAGCGGGTGCTTTGTCACGTGTGGTTGGTTTATTTTCTGCTCGTGGTTATAACATCGAAACCTTAACGGTAGCGCCGACCGAAGATGCCACGCTATCACGCATGACCATTGTGACCTCGGGTTCGGATGACATCATCGAGCAAATCACCAAGCACTTAAATCGTCTGATTGAAGTCGTGAAGGTGGTGGATCTGACCGAGGGTGCGCATATCGAGCGTGAGCTGATGTTGATCAAAGTCAGGGCCGTTGGTAAAGAGCGTGAGGAGATGAAGCGTACAGCGGATATTTTCCGTGGACGTATCATTGATGTCACCGAAAAAACTTACACCATCGAACTGACCGGTAATAAAGGCAAGCTGGATGCCTTTATCGATTCCATTGACCGCACAGCGATTTTAGAAACTGTGCGTACTGGTGGTTCTGGCATCGGTCGCGGCGAGCGTATTCTCAAAGTCTAAACAAACAATTAAAGATTTTTAGTCGGAATTATTGGTAGTCATTACACACGCCAATTAAAGACAATATCAAGTTCTAAAATTCTATTTACAAAATTATTAAACTAATTAAATTACGAAGGAATAAAAATGAAAGTTTTCTACGATAAAGATTGCGATTTGTCCCTCATCAAAGGCAAAAACGTTACTATCATTGGTTACGGTTCCCAAGGTCATGCCCACGCACAAAATTTGAATGATTCTGGCTGCAAAGTTACCGTTGCTCTGCGCAAAGGTGGCGCGTCATGGGACAAGGCAAAAAATGCCGGTCTGAATGTAGCGGAAGTGAATGATGCAGTGAAAGCAGCTGACGTCATCATGATCTTGTTGCCAGATGAAAACATCGCCCAAGTGTATGCTGAAAACGTAGCGCCACATGCCAAGCAAGGTGCTGTATTAGCGTTCGCACATGGCTTTAATGTTCATTACGGCCAAGTCGTACCACGCGCCGATCTGGACGTAATCATGATCGCCCCAAAAGCGCCGGGCCACACAGTTCGCGGCACTTATTCTCAAGGTGGTGGCGTGCCTCACTTGATCGCTGTATATCAAGACAAGTCAGGCTCTGCACGTGATATCGCTTTGTCCTATGCGATGGCCAACGGTGGTGGTCGTGCCGGTATCATCGAAACTAACTTCCGTGAAGAAACTGAGACCGATTTGTTCGGCGAACAAGCAGTATTGTGCGGTGGCGCAGTTGAACTGATCAAAGCTGGTTTCGAGACCTTGGTCGAAGCTGGTTATGCACCAGAAATGGCGTATTTTGAATGTCTGCACGAATTAAAATTGATCGTCGATCTGATCTATGAAGGCGGTATCGCCAACATGAATTACTCGATCTCGAACAATGCAGAATATGGCGAATATGTGACCGGCCCTAAAGTCGTCACGTCCGCGACCAAAGATGCAATGCGTCAATGCCTCAAAGATATTCAAACTGGCGAATATGCGAAGAGTTTTATCCTGGAAAATAAAGCAGGTGCACCTACTTTGATTTCCCGTCGCCGTTTGACATCTGAGCATCAGATAGAAGAGGTCGGTGCTAAGTTGCGCGCAATGATGCCTTGGATTGCTAAGAATAAATTAGTCGATCAATCGAAAAATTAATCTGGACAATTGCAGATTATCTTCTGGCGCTGACTTTTAGTCTGCGCAAGTTGAAAACAAAAAAGTCGCCTGCCAGGGCGACTTTTTTATTGAAATTCCCTTATTGATTTTAATATACTCCCCGAATTTTTTATAAAAAATAACATATCGTCCAATTAATATATGGACACTAAATATATACATACCAGGAGTATATATTTATGTGAGTGTAAAGTTTACGTAAAATCTGTCATTTATACGGGCTTATGATGTGTTAATCATGCACACCGCTATCTTGCTAATTTATGCTTATCATATATAGCGATTATTTAGATTTCCATATTGAATACACGACGTAAATCATACAGTTTGGTAGGGTCGAATAGCAAAGCCAGGCTGTTTGCCGATAAAGCAATAACGTCTTTCTATCAATACCGCGTTAGACAAAGGTGATGGAATTGATTTTTACTGCCGTGTAATAGACGTTATACTTTCACCTTACTTTCAATTCATTCATTACACGCATGCCATCTTTCAAACGACGCAAGCCCAAAGGTAGTTTTAAGCTTTTTCCTCGTGGTGCACGTAAAAATCAAGCGAACACATTCAGCGAGAATGTGCCGATGCTCCCTGCCAAACGTCGGCGTGGAATTTATTTGTTGCCGAATGCATTTACTACTGCAGCTTTGTTTTGCGGCTTCTATGCGATCGTGATGGCGATGAACCAACGCTTTGATCAATCGGCATTCGCTATTTTTGCAGCGATGGTGCTGGATAGTCTGGATGGTCGTGTGGCGCGGATGACAAATACGCAAAGTGAATTTGGTGCTCAATACGATAGTTTGTCTGACATGATCTCTTTCGGCGCGGCACCAGCTTTGGTCGCGTATGAATGGTCGCTTCGCGGGATGGATAAACTCGGCTGGTTAGCTGCCTTTATCTACTGTGCTGGAGCCGCATTGCGATTAGCACGTTTTAATACCAATATCGCTGTAGTTGATAAGCGTTATTTTCAAGGTTTGCCAAGTCCGGCCGCGGCGGCGTTGGTCGCAGGATTTGTGCTGCTTATGACCGATCTGAATTTTAAAGGTAGTGAACTTAGTTGGAGTACTTGGTGCATTACGTTATTTGCTGGATTGACGATGGTGACGAATGTTCCTTTTTACAGTTTTAAAGATGTAAATTTTCGTCGCTCGGTTCCGTTTGTTGCACCACTTTTGATCGTGCTTGGATACGTCGCTGTGGTTAAAGACCCACCTAAAGTATTGTTTGGATTATTTGTCTTGTATGGCTTGTCTGGTTACGTTGTTTTACTGTGGCGCTGGCGCAAAGGTCGCCCCATCAGTATTGTTCAAACAACGGTGGAGCCACACGAAGAAAAATAGCAATCTGTGTGATAATAAGGATATAGCCGCGTCGCAGAAATGTGACGCGGCTTTTTGTTTTTCGATAATCCAAAAACATAGAAAATTCTAGATTAATTCTGCTATAAATTCTTGCACTTAGAGATAATCACGCTTATAGTCGTTTTCAAGAATTTTATGCCTAAATTTTTAGCAATTTGCCAGTGAATTGTCTTATGAAAACCCATCAGGTTTTCTAGTGACTTTAGCGGCTCCTAAGATATCGACCAGATATCGCGCTATCAATTTACGTTAGCTATAACCGGCTACTTCTCTTTGTTATCTTCGACGAAGAGAATTAAAAGCACGCAATAGAGTACACAATTAAGCACACTTCAAAAGTATGTTGCTCATGCTGGTTACTTACACCGATTACCTACGCCAATATTTCAATTTTTATAAAATCAGGATTAGATTATGAGTGATAAATTAATCATATTTGATACCACCTTACGTGACGGCGAGCAGTCGCCCGGTGCGTCTATGACCAAGGATGAAAAAATCCGTATTGCACGTCAGTTAGAACGCTTAAAAGTGGACGTGATCGAAGCCGGTTTTGCTGCCGCATCGCAAGGAGATTTTGAGGCAATCCAGGCGATTGCCACATCAGTAAGAGAACCGATTATCTGCTCATTATCGCGCGCCAATGACCGGGATATTTCTCGTGCAGCTGAAGCACTAAAATCCGCCCAAAGAAAACGTATTCACACCTTCATTGCGACCTCACCATTGCATATGGAAAAGAAGCTGCGGATGACACCAGACCAAGTATTTGAGCAAGCGAAGCAAGCAGTGCGATTTGCGCGTCAGTTTACCGATGATGTTGAATTTAGTCCTGAAGATGGTAGTCGTTCAGATATGGACTTTTTATGCCGGGTGATCGAGGCCGTCATTGCTGAGGGCGCAACCACAATCAATTTTGCCGATACGGTAGGTTATGGCGTACCAGAGCTGTACGGCACGGTGCTAAAAAATTTACGCGAGCGTATTCCTAACTCGGATAAAGCGATATGGTCAGTTCATTGCCACAACGATCTGGGTATGGCAGTGGCAAATTCGTTAGCTGGTGTGATGATCGGCGGGGCGCGGCAGGTGGAATGTACGATCAATGGTTTGGGTGAGCGTGCTGGTAATACTGCGCTAGAAGAAATCGTGATGGCAGTACGGACTCGCCGTGATCACTTCAATTTAGACTGCAATATTGATACGACTCAGATCGTTGCGACTTCAAAATTGGTCTCTCAAATTACTGGCTTTGCAGTGCAGCCAAACAAGGCAGTGGTTGGTGCGAATGCGTTTGCGCATGCCTCTGGGATTCATCAAGATGGTGTGTTGAAAGCGCGTGATACCTATGAAATTATGCGAGCTGAAGATGTCGGCTGGAGTGCAAATAAAATCGTTCTGGGTAAATTATCAGGTAGAAACGCATTCAAACAACGTCTTGAGGAGCTCGGCATCGCCTTGGAGTCAGAGGCGGATGTGAATGCGGCATTTACGCGATTTAAAGAGCTGGCAGATCGTAAATCAGAAATCTTTGACGAAGATATTATGTCCTTGGTCTCCGATGAAGAACATGCACACGGTAACGAATACTATCGGTTTGTTTCTTTGGCACAGCATTCCGAGACAGGTGAAAGGCCAGCAGCAAAAATTTTGTTTTCAATTGATACGAAAGAAGTTACTTGCAACGGCCACGGCAACGGTCCTGTCGATGCGATTGTGAATGCGATTGAATCGACGACGCAAAGTGGCGCTGAGTTATTACTATTTTCGGTGAACGCGATCACCACTGGTACGCAATCTCAGGGAGAAGTTACGATGCGTTTATCTAAAGCGGGTCGTATCGTAAATGGTGTCGGGGCTGATCCTGATATTGTGGTTGCCTCAGCTAAAGCGTATTTGTCGGCTTTGAATAAATTGCATTCAAAAGTAGAGAAGCTTAATCCTCAGCTGTGATCTAGCTTTAATACAGTCATTGCTTAGGTTCGGATGGCATAAACCTACTTTGATCGGGTAAAGAATTCATGCTATAGTCATGCGTCTTACCGTTTTGGTGAGATTATTGTTATCACGATGATAAGGGTTCATTCTCTTGCCATCGCATGTTAAGGAAAATCATGACTTTTGAAAAAAGTACTAAAGCCGCCATCGTTGCGGACAATGCCCGCGGTGTAAATGACACCGGCTCCCCAGAAGTGCAAGTTGCTTTATTGACTGCACGCATCAATGACTTAAACGGTCACTTCAAAGCACATGCTAAAGATCACCACTCACGTCGTGGTCTGATTATGATGGTTAACCGTCGTAAAAGTCTGCTGTCTTACCTCAAAGGTAAAGATTTGAACCGTTATCGTTCACTGATCGAAAAACTCGGCTTGCGTAAGTAATTCATTGCTATATATTTATTACATAGCAAAAATGTTGTAGCAGAAAGCCTGCCTCAGTTCGCTGTCGCAGGCTTTTTGCTGTTTATGGTTTGTAGTTGGTGGTTGGTAATTAGTATCTTGTAATTGAGTCTGTAATTGTTTAATGCAGGAAAGCGAATCCAAGATTCGCTCGCGGTGAGGTGGACGACAGCGCCTGAAAATCTGTCGGCAAAATAGAAAGGACACATTGTGTTTAATAAAGTTACGAAAACTTTCCAGTACGGTCAACATCAAGTGACGTTGGAAACAGGCGAGATCGCTCGTCAAGCCTCTGGCGCAGTCTTGGTATCAATTGAAGATACCGTTGTATTAGCAACCGTTGTTGCAAAAAAAGACGCTAAGCCAGGTCAAGATTTTTTCCCTCTGACGGTTGATTACCTTGAGAAAACTTATGCTGCTGGTCGTATTCCAGGCGGTTTTTTCAAGCGTGAAGGTCGTCCATCTGAAAAAGAAACACTGACATCCCGTCTGATCGATCGTCCAATTCGCCCTCTGTTCCCAGAAGGCTATTTGAATGAAGTGCAGGTGATCATTCATGTCTTATCCGTCAACCCTGAAATCGATCCCGATATCGCCGCGATGATCGGCGCTTCTGCCGCGATCTGCGTTTCTGGTATTCCATTCAGTGGCCCAGTCGGCGCCGCACGCGTGGGTTATATCGATGGTCAATATGTATTGAATCCAACCGCGACTCAGTTAAAAACATCCGCTATGGATCTGGTTGTTGCCGGTACTGAGCAAGCAGTTTTGATGGTTGAGTCTGAAGCGCAACAATTATCTGAAGAAGTTATGCTGGGTGCCGTAGTGTACGGTCACGAGCAAATGAAGGCAGTGATTGATGCAATTCATGATTTAGTTCGCGATGGCGGCAAGCCAGAAGTTGAATGGGCGCCAGCACCAAAGAATGAGCCGCTAATCGCGGCTGTTTCTGCAGTAGCAGAGCCTTTATTGCGCGCTGCTTATCAAACGCGTGAAAAGCAAGCTCGTACGCAATTGCTTAAAGATGCAAGTGCAAAAGTCAGTGCTGCATTGGCTGAGCAAGCCGCAGCGTCAGGCACATCGGTACCGGATTCTTCCGATGTAGGCAATATCATGTTTGATTTGGAATCGAAAATTGTTCGCTCCCAAATTCTGGATGGTGAGCCACGTATTGACGGTCGTGATACCCGCACAGTGCGCCCGATTACGATTCGTACTGGCGTGTTGCCACGTACGCATGGTACGGCTTTGTTTACTCGTGGTGAGACGCAGGCTTTGGTGATTGCGACTTTGGGTACAGCACGTGATGAGCAAAAAATTGATGCGTTGATGGGCGAATACACAGATCGTTTCATGCTGCATTACAACATGCCCCCGTTTGCTACTGGTGAAACTGGTCGCGTTGGTACGCCTAAGCGCCGCGAAATCGGTCACGGTCGTTTGGCTAAACGTGCTTTGTTAGCGGCGTTACCGTCGCCTGAAGATTTTAGCTACTCAGTACGTTTGGTTTCAGAAATTACTGAATCCAACGGATCTTCCTCAATGGCGTCGGTTTGCGGTGGCTGTTTAGCATTGCTGGATGCTGGTGTGCCGATGAAGGCTCACGTAGCCGGTATCGCCATGGGCTTGATTAAAGATGGTAACAAGTTTGCCGTTTTGACTGACATTTTGGGTGATGAAGATCATTTGGGCGATATGGACTTTAAGGTCGCCGGTACTGCTGAAGGTATTACTGCCTTGCAAATGGATATCAAAATCCAAGGCATTACAAAAGAAATCATGCAAGTCGCTTTGGCGCAAGCTAAGGAAGGTCGCGTACATATTCTCGCCAAAATGCAAGAGGCTGTACCGCATGGCAAGGCAGAATTATCCGACTTTGCACCACGTCTGATTACCGTCAAAATTAACCCAGAAAAAATCCGTGATGTCATCGGTAAGGGCGGCGCTGTGATCCGCGCTTTAACTGAAGAAACTGGTACCCAAATCGATATTAGCGATGAAGGCGTAGTGACAATTGCTTCAGTGGATGCAGCAGCCGGTCAAGAAGCCAAACGTCGTATTCAGGAGCTGACTGCAGAAGTTGAAGTCGGTAAAGTTTATGATGGCACAGTACTGAAGTTGTTGGACTTTGGTGCGATCGTCCAGATCATGCCAGGTAAGGATGGCTTGTTGCACATTAGTCAGATCGCTAATGAGCGCGTCAATGCAGTTGCCGATTACCTTAAAGAAGGCCAGCAAGTACGCGTCAAAGTATTAGAAACTGACGATCGTGGTCGCTTTAAATTGTCAATGAAGGCAGCAGCTCCAGAAGTTGAAGCTCAGCCTCAGTAATCTTGACTACCTAAATATTTGCTATGCATTGCTATAGCAATTAGCTTCTCTCAAAAACGCCTGTGCTTACGCGCAGGCGTTTTTTTATCGCCGTACAATAGTATTTTTTAAACAGGACAAAATCATGCGTGCAATTGAAATTACACAGTACGGTAAGCCAGAAGTTTTGCAATTGTGTGAGCGTCCAATTCCCGAGGCTAAAGCGGGCGAAGTATTGATTAAGGTGCATGCGGCAGGTATTAACCGTCCGGACGTTTTTCAGCGTCTTGGTCAGTATCCGGTTCCTCCAGGGGCGTCTGATTTGCCGGGCTTAGAAGTCGCAGGCGAGATTGTTGGCGGTGATTTGGGCGACTCTGGATTTAAAAAAGGTGATTTGGTCTGCGCCCTTGTGCAGGGTGGTGGCTATGCAGAATATTGTGTAGCTCCGGCGCCGCAATGCCTGCTTTTGCCGGAAGGACTCTCTTTAATGGAGGCGGCCTCGTTGCCGGAAACCTATTTTACGGTTTGGAGTAATGTTTTTGATCGTGCCAGATTAACTCAAGGAGAAACTTTTCTAGTGCAGGGCGGTACCTCGGGTATCGGCGTAACCGCCATCCAAATCGCTGCGGCTCTTGGACATCGTGTGTTTGCTACAGCTGGCTCGGATGATAAGTGTCGTGCGACCGAAAGCCTGGGGGCTGAGCGTGGTATCAATTATCGGAATGAGGATTTTGTAGAAATCGTCAAATCGCTTACCGATAATAAAGGGGTCAATGTGATTTTGGATATGGTTGCCGGAGACTATATCCCGCGTGAAATCAATTGCCTTGAGGATGATGGACGTCTTGCGATCATCGCTTTGCTGGGTGGTGCTCGTGCAGAGCTGGATCTGGGGCAGGTATTACGCAGAAGATTGACAATTACCGGTTCAACTTTGAGGCCGCGTTCAGTTGCGTTTAAAGGGGCGGTTGCGCAGCAACTGAAAGAGCATGTCTGGCCTTTGCTCGTATCTGGAAAAATAAAGCCCGTGATACATCAAATTTTTCCATTAGCACAGGCTGCTCAGGCACACAGTTTGATGGAGTCCAGCTTGCATGTGGGTAAGATTATGTTGCAGGTTAGTGAATAACAAAATTTGGGCTTACGCAAAACCGCCCCAACCATATTGTGGCTCCTAGCTGTACTTACAGTACTATCTGCGTCGCTATGCCTTGTTGGGATATTTTGCGTATGCCCTAAAAACGAATTAAGAATAGATCATAAATATACTCCCCTTATTTTTTGTGTAAATAGTCTTATTGCCCAGTAAATCATTGGACATCTTTAATATACTAACTGGGAGTATATTTATGTCTTTTGACTTCCAAAGCGATATCGCCGATGCTTTTGGTTAATTGATTGACGCAAATATTTATTTGAATTGCAGTGCATTCACTTTTTTTGGCATCGCGAATTTGACCCCTCTTGCTCAGGCGGCTACAATAGACGGTTAATTAAATTTTGGGCTGCTATGCGACGCAAACTGATAGCTGGTAACTGGAAAATGAACGGCAGTTTTGCTGCCAATAAAGCACTTTTATCAGAGTTGCGTGCGGGTTTAAACCCAAATGCGGCTTGTGATGTTCTGGTCTGTGCTCCCGCACCATATTTGGCGCAATGCGCGGATGATTTGACTGGTAGTGGTATTTTCTTGGGCGCTCAAGATGTTTCTGTGCACGGCTCGGGCGCTTATACGGGTGAAGTATCTGCTGGAATGCTGGTGGATTGCGGATGTTCTTATGTGATTGTTGGGCATTCTGAGCGTCGCGCCTATCATCATGAGTCTAATGATCTGGTAGCGCAAAAAGCTTTGCAGGCATTAAGCGCAGGTTTGCATCCAATTGTTTGTGTCGGTGAGACTTTGGAGCAGCGCGAGTCGGGACAAACTAATGAGGTTGTTTCAAGTCAATTGCAGGCGGTATTGGATTTGATTGGTGTTGATGCACTGGCAAATATTGTGATTGCTTATGAGCCAGTTTGGGCGATAGGGACGGGTAAAACTGCGACTCCGCAAATGGCGCAAGTTGTTCATGCAGTGCTTCGTCAGCAATTGATTGCTAAGGATGTTGACCTGGCTGCTGGCATGCAAATATTGTATGGCGGAAGTATGAAGCCCGATAACGCAAAAGAGCTATTGGCGATGGCTGATATCGATGGCGGTCTTATCGGTGGTGCTGCCTTGAAAGCGGCTGATTTTCTCGCAATTGTCGACGCCATCTAATTTTTTAGGGCGTTGAGAGATTGTTCTTTGTTTTACGATTAATTTAATTAGGTGTTTTGAATGCATACTTTGTTTACAGTGGTAGTGGTTGTCCAGGTTTTGTCTGCGCTGGCAATTATCGGTCTGGTTCTTTTGCAGCACGGCAAGGGCGCAGATATGGGCGCATCATTTGGCTCCGGCGCCTCTGGTAGCTTGTTTGGCGCCACTGGATCCTCTAATTTTTTATCTAAGTCCACAGGTCTTGCTGCCGCGATTTTCTTTGGCGCGACTTTGGCGTTAGCTTACATCGGCACTAATCGTTCAGTGTCAGGTGGCGTCATGGATAATTTGCCTGCATCCAAGTCTGCTCCGGCTTCTAGTGCTGCTGCCTCTGCTTCTGCTCCCGTCGTTGCTGCTCCTGCAAGTACTGCGGGTCAGGTAAATCAGATTCCTAAGTAAGCCAGTTTTTGTACCGTAAAAAGATTGAATAACTGCAATTGTGCGTTGAACAATTGCAGTTGGTATAGTAGAATGCTGGGCTTAAGCCGACGTGGTGAAATTGGTAGACACGCTATCTTGAGGGGGTAGTGGCGAAAGCTGTACGAGTTCGAGTCTCGTCGTCGGCACCAATAAAATACGGTCAGATCTACATGCTGACTTGGTCGAGGAAGTTAGTCATTTTTAGTTTGTTATGCTTTGGTATGATTTGCTTTAATGTGACGTTTAAATACAGGTAGCCTAACGTGAACCTCGAAAATTATTTCCCTGTTCTTCTCTTTATTCTGGTTGGTATTGCGGTTGGTATCGTTCCGCAAATTTTAGGGCGCATACTTGCCCCCTTCAAGCCAGATAGTCAAAAAACATCTCCCTATGAATGTGGCTTTGAGGCCTTCGAAGATGCGCGCATGAAGTTTGATGTGCGCTACTACCTCGTTGCTATTTTGTTTATTTTGTTTGATTTGGAAACTGCTTTTTTCTTCCCTTGGGCCGTAGCAATGCGCGATTTGGGTTGGTCGGGTTTTCTGATTATGCTTGGATTTATTTTGGAGTTTGCCGTGGGCTTTTGGTACATCTGGAAAAAGGGCGCCCTCGATTGGGAGTAATGGATTATGGCTATTGAAGGTGTATTAAGCGAAGGTTTCGTCACGACCACGGCGGATAAGCTCATCAATTGGACGCGCACAGGTTCAATGTGGCCGATGACATTTGGTTTGGCGTGTTGCGCGGTTGAGATGATGCATGCCGGTGCTTCGCGTTATGATCTTGACCGTTTTGGCGTCGTCTTCCGACCATCTCCACGTCAATCCGATGTCATGATTGTGGCAGGTACTTTGTGTAATAAAATGGCTCCCGCTTTGCGTAAGGTTTATGATCAGATGGCAGAGCCGCGCTGGGTTATCTCTATGGGTTCTTGTGCTAATGGCGGTGGTTATTATCATTATTCATACTCAGTAGTTCGCGGTTGTGACCGGATTGTTCCTGTGGATATTTACGTGCCCGGCTGCCCTCCGACCGCTGAAGCTCTTTTGTACGGCATTATTCAGTTGCAAAATAAGATTAAACGTACCAATACGATTGCGCGCTAATCCAGCCAATTCAAGTGAATCAAGCGATTTAGGGCGGCACTTACTATGACTACAAAATTAGAAATCCTCGATACTGCTGTAAAAGATGTGTTGGGCGACAGACTGTTGCGATCTACTCTTGCTTTGGGGGAGTTGACGATAGTCGTAGCGCCGACAGCGTATTTGCAGGTTATGAGAGATTTGCGCGATCACGCGTCTACTCAGTTCGAAGAGTTGATTGATTTGTGCGGTGTCGATTACTCTACATACGGCGATGGTGCTTGGGACGGTGCTCGTTTTGCGATTGTTTCGCACTTGCTGTCAGTTCATCATAACTGGCGTTTGCGAGTCAGAGTATTTGCTGCAGATGACGAGATGCCAGTCGTGCCTTCCCTGATAGATGTGTGGAATGCGGCTAATTGGTACGAGCGAGAAGCATTCGACTTTTTTGGTATTTTGTTTGATGGCCACAATGATTTGCGTCGGATTCTTACTGACTATGGTTTCATCGGTCATCCTTTCCGTAAAGATTTCCCAGTCTCGGGTTATGTGGAAATGCGCTATGACCCTGAGCAAAAGCGAGTTGTTTATCAGCCAGTAACGATAGATCCGCGTGAGAACATACCGCGCATTATTCGTGAAGAACACTATGGGATCAAATAATGGCTGAAATTAAAAATTACACATTAAATTTTGGTCCGCAACATCCTGCTGCGCATGGTGTGTTACGTCTTGTGCTTGAGTTGGATGGTGAGGTAATTCAGCGAGCTGACCCTCATATTGGATTGTTGCATCGCGGTACTGAGAAGTTGGCAGAGCAAAAAACCTATTTGCAATCTGTGCCATATATGGATCGACTCGATTATGTGTCGATGATGGCCAACGAGCATGCCTATGTGATGGCGATAGAAAAAATGCTTGGTTTGGAAGTGCCATTACGAGCCCAATATATTCGCGTAATGTTTGACGAAATTACTCGTCTTCTAAATCACTTATTGTGGATAGGTGCGCATGCGCTTGACGTTGGTGCGATGGCCGTATTTCTGTATGCTTTCCGTGAGCGCGAAGATTTGATGGACTGCTACGAGGCTGTCTCCGGCGCTCGTTTGCATGCTGCGTACTATCGTCCTGGTGGCGTGTATCGCGATTTACCTGAGCAGATGCCAAAGTTCACTACTTCACAGCTGAAGAATGATAAGGCGATGCGTGCGTTGAATGAAAATCGCCAAGGATCTTTGCTCGATTTTATTGAAGATTTTACTAATCGCTTCCCAACCTATGTTGATGAATACGAAACCTTGTTGACTGATAATCGAATTTGGAAGCAGCGGTTGGTAGGGATTGGAGTTGTCTCTCCTGAGCGTGCTAAGGCGATGGGTTTTACTGGCCCAATGTTGCGTGGCTCTGGTATTGAGTGGGATCTCCGTAAAAAACAGCCCTATGAAGTTTACGACTTGTTAGATTTTGATATTCCTGTCGGTGTTAACGGGGATAGTTATGATCGCTACCTCGTTCGCGTTGAGGAAATGCGCCAATCAAACCGCATTATCAAGCAATGCGTTGAATGGCTGCGTAATAATTCTGGCCCCGTGATTAGTGCAAATCATAAAGTTGCGCCTCCTTCACGTGTGAATATGAAGTCCAACATGGAAGAATTGATCCATCACTTCAAATTATTTACTGAAGGTTTTCATGTTCCTGCTGGTGAGGCTTATGCCGCAGTTGAGCATCCAAAGGGTGAGTTTGGTATTTATTTGATGTCTGATGGTGCGAATAAGCCTTATCGTCTAAAAATTCGAGCACCTGGATTTGCGCATTTGCAGGGTTTGGATGAGATGGCAAAAGGTCACATGATTGCTGATGCGGTGACGATTATCGGTACGCAAGATATTGTGTTTGGTGAGATTGACCGCTAGATTATTTAATCACGGCGTGTCAACAATAGAGGCAAAAGCTATGGTGTTATCAGAGCAGGCATTTAAAAAAATTGATCGTGAACTTGCAAAGTTCCCTGCCGATCAGCGTCAATCAGCTGTTATGGCTGCATTGGCTATTGCGCAGGACGAGACTGGCTGGGTTTCCCCTGCAGTGATGCAGACTTTAGCCGACTACATCGGTATGCCTGCTGTTGCTGTTCAGGAGGTTGCTACGTTTTATAACATGTACAACACGAAGCCAGTTGGTAAATTCAAGATTTCAGTTTGTACTAATTTGCCCTGCGCTCTGTCTGGTGGCGAACGAGCTGCGAATCATTTAAAAGCTAAGCTTGGATTGGGCTATAAAGAGTCTAGTGCAGATGGCTTATTTACTTTAGTTGAGGGTGAGTGCATGGGAGCTTGTGGTGATGCGCCAGTCATGCTGGTAAATAATAAACGCATGTGCAGCTTTATGACGAATGAAAAAATTGACTCGCTGGTTTCCGAACTCACAGAGACGGGTAAATAATGACGAGTCTGCATAATCGCCATATCAATCCTTTGATTCTTGCGGGTTTAGACGGCAAAAATTGGCATCTACAAGATTATGTGGCACGTGGTGGCTACCAATCTTTAAAGCGTATTCTTGATGAGAAAATCCCACCAGAGCAAGTAATTGCTGAGCTAAAAGCATCATCGTTGCGTGGTCGCGGCGGTGCGGGTTTCCCTACTGGCTTGAAGTGGAGCTTTATGCCACGTCAATATCCTGGGCAAAAGTATTTGGTTTGTAATACAGATGAGGGTGAGCCGGGTACATTTAAAGATCGGGACATAATTCGTTATAACCCGCACTCTTTAATTGAGGGTATGGCGATTGGTGCTTATGCTATGGGTATCACTGTCGGCTATAACTATATCCATGGGGAAATTTTTGCTGATTATGATCGCTTTGAAGAGGCTCTCGAAGAGGCTCGTGCGGCAGGAATGCTGGGCGATAAAATTCATGGATCTGAGTTCTCTTTCCAGTTACATGCTTTCCATGGTTATGGCGCATATATATGTGGTGAAGAAACGGCCTTGCTAGAGTCTTTGGAGGGCAAAAAGGGGCAACCACGCTTTAAGCCACCATTCCCCGCTAGCTTTGGTTTGTATGGCAAGCCAACTACGATTAACAACACGGAGACTTTTGCCGCGGTCCCGTTTGTTTTCGCAATGGGCGGTGAGAAATATGCAGCTTTAGGTAAGCCAAATAATGGTGGCACTAAGATTTTTTCAATTTCTGGCGACGTGGAAAGGCCCGGTAATTACGAAATTCCATTGGGTACGCCATTCGCTACCTTGTTAGAACTCGCTGGCGGTATGCGTGGGGGTAAGAAAATTAAGGCTGTGATCCCTGGCGGATCATCGGCTCCAGTAATTACAGGTGACGTAATGATGTCTACCGACTTGGATTATGATTCCATTGCTAAGGCGGGTTCAATGTTGGGTTCTGGTGCCGTGATCGTGATGGACGAAACCCGTTGCATGGTTAAATCTTTATTACGTTTGTCCTATTTCTATTTTGAAGAATCCTGTGGTCAATGTACTCCTTGTCGCGAGGGTACAGGCTGGATGTATCGTATGGTTCATCGTATCGAGAACGGGCAGGGCAGGCCAGATGATCTGGATATGCTGAACTCGATCGCTGACAACATTCAAGGCCGAACAATTTGCGCGTTGGGTGATGCTGCAGCGATGCCAGTCCGCGCATTCATTAAGAATTTCCGCGAAGAATTTGAATATCACATCGAGCATAAACATTGCTTGGTTCCTGCTTACATTTAAGCCAGCTCAGATAGAGTACTTCAGAGTAAACCATGGTTGAAATCGAAATAGACGGCAAAAAAGTCGAAGTGCAAGAAGGCAGCATGGTAATGGATGCTGCAAATAAACTTGGCACCTACATTCCTCACTTTTGCTATCACAAAAAATTGTCTATTGCGGCTAATTGCCGCATGTGTCTGGTTGAAGTAGAAAAAGCCCCTAAGCCTTTACCAGCTTGTGCTACGCCGGTGACCGCTGGCATGATTGTGCGTTCCAATAGCGATAAAGCGATTAAGGCACAAAAGGGAGTAATGGAATTTCTCCTGATTAACCATCCACTTGATTGTCCAATTTGTGACCAAGGCGGCGAGTGTCAACTTCAAGATTTAGCTGTAGGTTATGGCGCAGGTAGTTCACGCTACGACGAAGAAAAACGTGTGGTTTTTCATAAAAATGTCGGTCCGCTTATTTCTATGGAAGAAATGAGCCGCTGTATTCACTGTACCCGTTGTGTTCGTTTTGGCCAGGAAATCGCTGGCGTAATGGAACTAGGAATGCTTGGTCGTGGTGAGCATGCAGAGATTACTTCGTTTGTTGGTAAGACGGTGGACTCCGAATTGTCCGGAAACATGATTGATCTGTGCCCGGTAGGAGCGTTAACATCTAAACCGTTTCGCTTCTCTGCCCGAACTTGGGAGCTGTCTCGCCGTAAATCGATTAGCGCACATGATGGTTTAGGCTCCAACTTGATTATTCAGGTAAAGAATAACAAAGTGATGCGGGTTGTTCCGCTGGAAAATGAAGCAGTCAACGAATGCTGGATTTCTGATAAAGATCGCTTTGCCTATGAAGGTTTAAATAGCACGGAGCGCTTGACTAAACCTATGATTAAACAAGGTGGTCAGTGGCAAGAAACCGATTGGCAGACTGCGTTAGAGTATGTCGCACATGGATTACGGAATATCAAGCATGAGCATGGTGCTGTAGCGATTGCAGCAGCAGCTACTGCTAATTCAACTTTAGAAGAATTGACGTTGTTACAGCGTTTAGTTCGCGGCCTTGGTTCAGATAATGTCGACTTCCGCTTACGTCAGTCAGATTTTTCTATTGATGACAAGGTTAAACCATGGTTGGGTATGTCCATTGTTGACTTCTCTCAATTGAAAAATATTTTTGTAATCGGTTCTTTTCTGCGTAAGGATCATCCATTGTTAGCTGCACGTTTGCGCCAAGCGGTAAAAATGGGTGCAAAGTTAAATGTATTACATGCAACGGATGATGAGTTACTAATCAGTTTGGCAAATAATGCTGTTATTGCGCCATCAGCTTGGTTGAGTTTTTTAGCAGAAGTAGCGGTTGTAATTGCGACTAAAAAAGAGATTCCTAAACCTTCCGGTTTTGAGCATGTACAAGCATCTGCAGTAGCAGTAGCAATTGCAGAGAGTCTGTTGAAAAATAACTCTGGAGTGTTTTTGGGTAATGCGGCCGCCCAGCATCCTGAGGCTTGTCAATTACATGTTTTGGCACAATGGATAGCGCAAAATGTTAATGCTGGTTTTGGTTATTTAACGGAGGCAGCAAATACGGTTGGTGGATATTTGGCTGGAGCAATACCAAACATTGCTACCAACGCTCAATCTCTATTTGCGCAACCTAAAAAAGCTTATATTTTATTACATGCTGAGCCTGAGCTTGATTGCGCTAATCCTCAACAGGCAAAGTTCGCTCTAGATCAAGCAGAAATGGTTGTTTCTTTATCGGCTTATAAGCATGGACTTGATTATGCTGACGTCTTATTACCTGTTTCCCCATTTACAGAAACCGCTGGTACATTCGTTAATTGTGAGGGACGTCCTCAAAGTTTTCATGGCGTTGTCAAGCCGCTAAGTGATACCCGTCCAGCTTGGAAAGTCTTGCGCGTGTTAGGTAATTTATTAGACTTGCCAAATTTCGAATTTGAAACTTCAGAATCTGTTCGTGATTCTGTGTTGGGTGAAAATTTAACTGCATTATCTACGCTGTTGAACAACATCAGTGCGCAAGTTCCGGTATTTTCGTCATCAGTATCCGCAGGTTTGGAGCGAGTCTCGGATGTGGCAATTTATAGTACTGATGCGATAGTAAGAAGATCAGAATCTTTGCAAAAAACTGTGGATGCAAAAGCACCAGAAGTATTTTTGAGTTCAGTACAATTTGCTCAGTTAAGTTTAAAAGAAGGCGATTACGTCAAAGTGTCACAAGGCCAAGGTTCGGCTACCTTGCCAGCTATGTTGGGTAAAAATTTGCCTGATAACGTCGTGCGAATTGCTGCCGGTCATATAGCTACTAAGTCTTTAGGGCCGATGTTTGGTGCTATTACAGTGGAGCGTGCGTAATGAGTTTGCTGCTCACCATAGAAGCCTATGGCCAACAATATTTAGGTGCTCTTTGGCCACTGGTTTGGACCTTAGTTAAAATTGTGTGCATTACTTTGCCAGTAATGGGGTGCGTTGCTTACTTGACCCTATGGGAACGTAAGATGATCGGCTGGATGCACATTCGCCTTGGCCCTAACCGAGTTGGCCCCGCTGGTTTATTACAGCCAATTGCAGATGCCCTCAAATTGCTTTTAAAAGAAATTATTGTTCCCGCTAAAGCGAATAAAGTACTGTTCATTTTGGCGCCAATTATGACAATTATGCCGGCACTCGCTGCATGGTCTGTCATTCCATTCGGACCAGAAACTGTGTTGGCGAATGTAAACGCCGGTTTGCTTTTGGTTATGGCGATTACATCAATGGAAGTTTACGGAATTATCATTGCAGGCTGGGCATCTAATTCCAAATATGCTTTCTTGGGCGCTATGCGTGCCTCTGCGCAGATGGTTTCTTATGAAATTGCAATGGGTTTTGTGTTAGTTATCGTACTGATGGTATCTGGCAGTCTGAATTTAACCGACATTGTAAATAGTCAAACACATGGTTTTGCTGCAAGTTACGGATTGAATATCTTTTCATGGAATTGGTTACCTTTGTTGCCAGTATTCGTCGTGTATGTCATCTCGGGTATTGCAGAAACTAATCGACATCCTTTCGACGTGGTTGAAGGGGAGTCTGAAATCGTTGCTGGTCACATGGTTGAATATTCAGGTATGTCTTTTGCGATGTTCTTCTTGGCAGAATACGCCAATATGATTTTAATTTCTGCAATGGCATCCCTTATGTTTCTGGGGGGATGGTCTTCCCCAGTTGAAATCGCACCTTTAACCTGGTTACCAGGCTGGATATGGCTAGGTTTGAAAACGTTTGTTGTTGTATCGATGTTTATATGGGCGCGCGCTTCTTTCCCACGCTACCGCTATGATCAAATCATGCGTTTAGGTTGGAAAGTGTTTATTCCATTGACTTTAGTCTACCTAGTTATCGTGGCTGCATGGATGCAAACATCCTGGAATATTTGGAAGTAAGAGGCTCAAAAAAATGGAAGCAATTAAAGACTTTTTCGGCAGCTTGATGTTGCGTGAATTGATTAAGGGTTTAGCTCTCACGGGACGCTATATGTTTGCCCGCAAGATTACCGTACAGTTTCCTGAAGAAAAAACACCTCAGTCTCCACGCTTTCGCGGTTTACATGCATTGCGTCGGTATCCAAATGGTGAGGAACGTTGTATTGCTTGTAAATTATGTGAGGCGGTTTGTCCTGCAATGGCAATTACGATTGAGTCAGATTTACGTGAAGATGGTACGCGTAGGACAACTCGTTACGATATTGATCTGACTAAATGTATCTTTTGTGGTTTTTGTGAAGAGTCTTGTCCAGTTGATTCGATTGTTGAAACGCATGTACTTGAATATCACGGCGAAAAACGCGGTGATCTGTACTTCACTAAAGAAATGCTATTGGCCGTAGGTGATCGCTACGAAACTGAAATTGCAGCAGCACGTAGTGTTGATGCAGCTTATCGTTAATCAGGGATAACCAGGATTTAGCTCAATATGGAATTTACAACCATTTTATTTTATGTATTTGCGGCGATATTGGTTTTTGCCGCAGTTCAAGTGATTACCGCACGTAGTCCTGTGCATGCAGCATTGTTTTTAGTACTTGCCTTTTTTACTGCTGCTGGTATTTGGTTACTTCTGAAAGCAGAGTTTTTAGCTATTGTTTTAGTATTGGTTTATGTTGGTGCTGTCATGGTACTGTTTTTATTCGTTGTCATGATGCTTGACATTAATATGGATAAGCTGCGCCAGGGATTTTGGAGTCATTTTCCTTTAGCCGCTAGTGTTGGTGTATTGATTGTATTAGAAATGTCAGCGGTGTTATGGCGTGGATTTTTGCGTCCGGATAATCGCATTCCAGCATCTGCTGAGAATATAGGAAATACCAAAGCGCTAGGCATAGCGATCTTTACAGAGTACGCTTTTGCTTTTGAAGTAGCAGCGGCAATATTATTAGTAGCCATTGTCGCAGCCGTAGCATTAACTTTGCGTCGTCGTAAAGACAGTAAATATTTTGATCCATCCAAAGCCGTCAAGGTTAAAAGTAAAGACCGAATCCGTATCGTCAATATGGTTGCTGATTCTGAGCGTGCGAGGAATAGAGCAGGTAATGGTTTTAATGCCGCCATTGCTACAGAGAAAACGGAGGCGAAATGACTTTGACATTGACGCACTACCTGATATTGGGAGCAATTCTGTTTGCAATATCTATTGTAGGTATTTTTCTTAATCGCAAAAATATTATAGTTTTGCTGATGGCAATTGAGCTAATGCTCTTAGCTGTGAACATGAATTTCATCGCTTTCTCACATTATTTGGGTGATGCGGCTGGACAGATTTTTGTATTCTTTATCTTGACTGTGGCTGCGGCTGAATCTGCAATTGGCCTGGCGATTCTGGTAGTAATGTTCCGTAATTTGGATACTATCAACGTAGAAGATTTAGATGCACTTAAGGGGTAAGTAAATTCTATTAATTTGTATGTTCTAAGATAAGTGCAAATTATGAAATTCACTGGCAGTTTAAAAAAGCAATAAGCTCACAAAGGGTCATTATGGCGGGGCAACTTAACCCACATTTACTACTAGCAGTACCTCTAGCGCCTTTGGCGGGTTCTGCTATTGCAGGTTTGTTAGGCACTAAATTTTTTGGTAACTTAGTTGGTCGTAAGGTTTCTCACACGGTTACTATTTTAGGAGTATTGATAGCTTTCATTATCTCTTGTATGACGCTGTCATCGGTGATTGATGGCGCTTCTTACAATGGAACTCTCTATCAATGGATGCAAGTAGCAGGACTTAAACTCGAAGTCGGTTTTCTAGTGGATAGTCTGACCGCTATGATGATATGTGTTGTGACTTTTGTGTCGTTGATGGTGCACATTTATACCATTGGATATATGAAGGACGATGAAGGTTATAACCGATTCTTTTCCTACATATCATTATTCACGTTTTCGATGTTAATGCTCGTAATGAGTAATAACTTCCTACAACTCTTTTTCGGTTGGGAAGCAGTAGGCTTGGTATCTTATCTTTTGATTGGCTTTTGGTATACAAAACCAACTGCTATCTACGCAAATATGAAAGCTTTCTTAGTCAATCGTGTAGGTGACTTTGGCTTCATTTTAGGCATTGGTTTGCTGCTGGCTTACGCTGGTTCTATGAACTACGCAGAAGTTTTCGCTAAAAAAGAAGAGTTGGCTAGATTCTTATTACCGGGCACTAACTGGATGTTGATAACGGTTGCTTGTATTTGTTTGTTCATTGGTGCAATGGGCAAGTCGGCACAATTTCCTTTACATGTATGGCTGCCGGATTCAATGGAAGGCCCGACACCGATTTCTGCGTTGATTCATGCGGCGACGATGGTTACTGCAGGTATCTTCATGGTAGCGCGCATGTCGCCTCTGTTTGAACTGTCAGACACTGCATTGTCTTTCATTCTGGTGATAGGTTCCATTACTGCCCTGTTCATGGGATTCTTAGGCATCATACAAAATGATATTAAACGTGTAGTTGCTTACTCAACCTTGTCGCAATTAGGTTATATGACCGTGGCCTTGGGTGCGTCTGCGTATTCGGTTGCTGTATTCCATTTAATGACACATGCGTTCTTTAAAGCCTTATTATTCCTTGCTGCTGGTTCCGTGATTATCGGTATGCATCATGACCAAGATATTCGGAACATGGGCGGTTTGCGTAAATACATGCCGATTACATGGATTACATCTTTGTTAGGTTCTTTAGCTTTAATTGGTACTCCATTATTTTCAGGTTTTTATTCAAAAGATAGCATTATCGAAGCGGTGCAAGCGAGTCATATCGTTGGTTCTGGTTTCGCACAATTTGCTGTTCTGGCTGGCGTATTTGTTACTGCATTTTATTCCTTCCGTATGTACTTCTTGGTATTCCACGGGAAAGAGAATTTTGGACATGCGCATGGTCATCAGGATGCGCACGATGACCATCATGCCGACGCACACGATGATCACGACGAACATCATCATGGCTTGGCTCCCGGGCAAAAGCCACACGAATCGCCGATGGTAGTTTGGCTGCCACTAGTCTTGCTCGCAATTCCTTCGGTAGTGATAGGTTTCTTTGCGATAGAGCCAATGTTGTTCGGTAATTTTTTCAAGGGCGTTATTTTCGTAGATGAAGCTCACCATGCAATGGAAGAGCTTACCCAGGAATTTCATGGTCCTCTAGCAATGGCTATTCATGCTCTCACATCATTGCCATTTTGGTTGGCCTTAGCAGGTGTTGTTACGTCCTATGTTTTTTATATGCTTAAGCCTGAAATTCCAACGGCGATCAAGAAACATGCGCACGCTATCTATAACTTGCTCGACAATAAATACTATATGGACAGATTCAACGAAATCGTTTTTGCTGGCGGCGCACGTATGCTTGGAAACGGCCTGTGGAACGTTGGTGATAAAGGCCTGATTGATGGTCTGATCGTAAACGGTAGCGCCAAAGTTGTTGGCTGGTTGTCTAGAGGCGTACGCTTGTTCCAAACTGGCTATTTGTACCACTATGCGTTTGTAATGATACTTGGGGTGTTAGGTTTCTTGACCTACTTCATGTTTCCATTTATGTTTCCTCTCGCTAAATAAGCAATTCATATAAAAAGAACTCATGATGCAGTCAACTTCTTACTTATTAAGCCTGGCAATCTGGTGTCCAATCGCTTTTGGATTCTTTGTCCTAGCATTTGGTCGGGATACAAATCCTGGTTTGACCCGTAGTATCTCGCTGGTAGGTTCAGTTGCCAGTTTGTTGGTGACACTTCCTTTGATCCAGCACTTTGATAATACTGCGCATGGAATGCAATTTATTGAAAAAAGCGCTTGGATAGAGCGGTTTAACGTATTTTATGCCCTGGGTATCGACGGTATTTCACTCTGGTTAGTACCCTTAACAGCGTTTGTTACGGTGATTGTTGTGATAGCCGCGTGGGAAGTAGTAGAAAAGCAAGTTGCCCAATATATGGGGGCATTTTTGATTCTCTCAGGCTTGATGATAGGTGTGTTCTGCGCTATTGATGGTTTGTTGTTCTATGTGTTTTTTGAAGCGACTTTGATACCAATGTTTATTATTGTTGGTGTTTGGGGTGGGCCGAATCGTGTATATGCAGCCTTCAAATTTTTTCTGTACACCTTGATGGGTTCTTTGCTAACCCTTGTTGCGATTATCTATCTGTACTTCAAAGCAGGTAATACATTCGATATCATGGCTTGGCATCAATTGCCTTTGCCATTGTCAACTCAAATCATGATTTTTCTGGCTTTCTTGATGGCATTTGCGGTCAAAGTGCCAATGTGGCCGGTACACACCTGGTTGCCAGATGCTCACGTAGAAGCACCCACTGGTGGTTCTGTTGTGTTGGCTGCGATTATGTTGAAGCTTGGCGCTTATGGATTCTTGCGTTTTTCCTTACCTATCGCGCCAGATGCTAGTCATTACTTGTCTGGCTTTATGATTACCTTGTCTCTGATTGCTGTGATCTACATTGGTCTGGTGGCATTAGTGCAAGCAGACATGAAAAAATTGGTAGCTTATTCATCGATCGCTCACATGGGTTTCGTCACTCTTGGTTTCTTCATGTTTAATAACATGTCAGTACAAGGTGGCATTGTTCAAATGATCTCTCACGGATTTATTTCTGCTGCGATGTTCTTGTGTATCGGTGTCTTGTATGACCGAGTGCATTCACGTCAAATTGTTGATTACGGCGGTGTAGTTAATACTATGCCAAAGTTTGCTGCACTATTCGTTTTGTTTTCGATGGCGAACTGCGGCTTGCCAGCAACCTCAGGTTTTGTTGGCGAATTTATGGTGATTTTGGGAGCTGTTCAATTTAATTTCTGGATTGGAATGTTAGCAGCGACAGCATTGATTTTTGGCGCAGCCTATTCGCTTTGGATGGTGAAACGAGTTGTATTTGGAGCGATAGTTCACGAGCACGTTGCCAAATTAGCTGACATCAATAAACGTGAATTTTTTATGCTCGGTATTTTAGCGATTGCTGTGATCTGGATGGGTTTGTATCCAGCACCTTTTACAGATGCAATGCAGGTTTCTGTGGCTGATTTATTGAAGCATGTCGCAACATCAAAAATAGCGCCTTGATTGAGCATTCAATATAAATTAAAAGACTGAAAGCAGGCTGACGTTTTTGCAGCCTGCTTAGATCCAGATCAATGCTAGTACCTAGTACAAACGAAACTATATGAACCTGATACCACTTTATCCTGAAATTTTCTTGCTCTCAGCAATCTGCGTTATTTTGCTGATTGACATGTTTCTTGCAGACGATAAGCGCAATGTGACATATGTGTTGAGCATATTGAGTTTGGTCATATGCGGCGTTTTGACTTTGATCAACCCTAGTGGTGACGGCTCAATTTATTTTAGTAATAAGATGTTCGTATCGGACCCGATGTCGAATCTTCTTAAAATATTTTCATACATTGCAGTTGGTTTGACTTTAATTTACGGACGTCAATATGCTTCTGATCGTGGCATGACAAACGGAAAATTGGGAGGTGAGTTTTATGTACTGGCCTTGTTCTCTCTATTGGGACAAATGGTAATGATCTCTGGGAATAATTTTCTGGTGATTTACCTCGGTCTAGAACTCATGTCTTTGTCTTTGTATGCCCTAGTTGCTTTGCGTCGCGATCATACAATTTCTACTGAAGCCGCGATGAAATACTTCATTCTCGGCGCATTAGCTTCTGGCTTCCTTTTGTATGGTATTTCTATGTTGTATGGGGCTACAGGTTCTTTGGATTTGTCCGAAGTTGCTAAAGCTGCTGCTTCACCAGCGGCAAATAAGTTGATTTTGGTATTTGGTATTGTCTTTCTGGTTGCTGGTTTGGCCTTCAAATTGGGTGCGGTTCCTTTCCATATGTGGGTGCCCGATGTATATCAAGGCTCCCCAACGGTTGTAACTTTATTACTGGGTGGTGCACCTAAGTTGGCTGCGTTTGCAATATGTTTCCGTTTGTTGGTTGAAGGCCTGTTCCCAATGGCGGTGGATTGGCAGCAAATGTTGATCGTATTGGCAGTGATGTCGATGGCTGTCGGTAATATCACTGCGATTGCACAGACTAATCTGAAACGTATGCTTGCTTACTCGACTATTTCACAAATGGGTTTTATGTTGCTTGGTCTGTTGTCAGGTGTAGTCGATGGCAATACGAGTTTTGCGGCTGAAGCCTACAGTGCTTCGATGTTTTATAGCATTACCTATGTATTAACTACTTTAGGTACATTCGGCGTCATCATGTTGTTGTCGCGCTCAGGTTTTGAGGCGGAAAATCTCGATGATTTAAAGGGTTTGAATAAACGTAGTCCTTGGTTTGCATTAGTGATGTTACTGTTGATGTTCTCTTTGGCAGGTATTCCTCCAATGATGGGTTTCTACGCTAAGTTGTCCGTACTTAAAGCTGTTCTGGCTACAGGGCACGTATGGTTGGCTGTGGCAGCTGTCTTGTTCTCCCTGATTGGTGCCTTCTACTACATACGCATTGTCAAATTGATGTACTTTGATCAGCCTGCAGATAATAGTCCTATCATCGCAAGCACCGATATGCGTATTGTCTTAAGTATTAATGGTATCGCGGTATTAGCCATGGGTTTGATGCCTGGGGCATTGATGGCAGCATGCAGTAATGCGATCATCAAGACACTGGCCTCCTGATGTACTTGGTAGGAATCTAAAGTGGATGTATCCGCCTCAAGTTGGCTAGTGATTATTTTATCCATAATCGCCGCCAATTTGCCTTTTTTTAATGAGCGTTTGTTTTCTTTTATCTCTGTGAAAACCTGGCTTGTTAAACCTCTCTGGTGTCGTTTGCTAGAACTGATTGTTCTCTACTTTGTGATCGGTAGCTTAGCTAGTTTATTAGAAGCTCAAGCGGGTAATCGATTTACACAAACGTGGGAGTTCTACTCAATCACGGCATGTTTATTCTTGGTTCTCGCTTTCCCTGGATTTGTTTATCGGTATTTGAGAAAACAACATGGATAAATTGACTTTGGATGCAGCGACAAATCCACATTTGGCAGAAACTAAAGTCAGCGGTGAGTTGGCCTACTCCGGTAGTTTTCTTAAAGTAGAAAAAGATACGGTGAGCTTACCCGACGGTAAGCATGTGACACGCGAGTACATCAAACATCCCGGCGCAGTCGTTATCTTGCCTGTATTTGACGACGGTACTGTACTAATGGAACGCCAGTTTCGTTATCCGTTGAATCAAGTCTTTATTGAATTCCCTGCTGGTAAGATCGATCCAAATGAGGATGCTTTAGTGTGCGCCCAGCGTGAATTACGCGAAGAGACAGGCTATACAGCGACCGAATGGCGCTACCTATGCACCATTCATAACGCAATTGCCTATTCGGACGAACACCTGGATATTTTTCTTGCACGTGGCCTGATTGCAGGCGAATCGCAGTTGGATGAAGAGGAGTTTTTAGAAACTTTCCATGCCACTTTGCCCGAGTTACTCGATTGGGTAAAAACAGGAAAAATTACGGATGTAAAAACAGTGATCGGTAGTTTCTGGCTACAAAAAGTACTCTCTGAAAATTGGTGAGTATCTAAAAATCATAAAAGAAATTGATCAGATAGATTAAACGCATAACTGAAGACCAAGTCAGCCACTTTGAAAAAAGTGGCTTTTTTGTTGGCGGAGTAAAAAGCCGATAAGTCATTTTTATGTAATGTTTATATCTTCAGCGGACCTTTTTAGAGAATCTTTACTGCGCCGGTGCTATCTTGGAATCACCACAACAACCCGTGCAAATCTCCATGAATCGCATTACTTCTATTAGCAGTTCTCCGCGTTTTTCTCTGGTCTCTGCATTGACCTCGATGAGCACAACAGTATCTGACGTCAATAACAATAGTAACTCTTCTCTGGCAAGACAAAAATACGCGTCGCCGACAGTCACTTTGCTTCCCAAAGTTTCTTATCGCATTCAACGTCAAGCTGTTACGCCAGATTTTATGATGCGCATTACGGTAGAAAGCGATTGTGCCACTGAGTTAAGACATTTGATTTTGAATCGTTGCGGCAAGATGGTGACTTATATCCGCATGCAGCCTGTCGATCATGCGAGTCGTATGATCGTTTGGTTGTGCCTGGCTAAGCCAGCGGTTGAAACTATTATCCATGCCGTGATGACTGCCTTGCCTAGTGCAGAGTTCGGCAAAATCACCCCAATTTCTCCAGCGCCTGCCCGCTAAATTTTACGTTCGCTCAAGTTTGCTTAAGTTTCATCAGCGCGAAGAGCGTTACAAATTTTGAGAAGTCAAACCATTTGTCCTTATATAAGAAGCTGATCATGACTACTTTTGATGGTATTTGGGTGCCTTTGGTCACGCCATTCCGACAACAAAAAATTGATTTGAGAGCCGCTCAACAACTTGCTCTGCAAATGACTGATGCAGGCGTCAAAGGTCTGGTTGTTTGTGGCACTACCGGTGAGGCCGCGACCCTTGATGATACAGAACAAGCGCGATTGCTCGCTGCGATTCAAGAAGCGGTTCCTGCCAATTGTCCTGTCGCATTAGGTTTAAGTGGCAGCGGTACGCATGCGATGGTAGAGCGCTTGAAACGTTTTGGTACTGCGCCAGCCGCTTACCTGATTTCTGCACCTGCTTATGTTCGTCCATCGCAAGAAGGTATTCGCTTGCATTTTGAAGCCTTGGCCGCAGCGGGTGGGCGTCCCATTATTTTATATAACATTCCCTCCAGAACTGGCGTAAATATTGATGTAGAAACGGTCGCCGCGCTTGCCGTTAATCCTAAGTTTGTCGCAATTAAAGATTGCGGCGGTCAATTAGATCAAACCAGCGCACTACTTAGCCAGAGCGGACTCAATGTTTTATGCGGTGACGACGCATTGATGTTTGATGTATTTGCCATGGGCGCGCAGGGCGCTATTTCTGCATCCGCACACATACGCCCAGATTTATTTGTCCATTTATTGCACTTAATACGGCACTCAAAAACGCGAGAAGCCTTAGCCTTATTTAGTCAATTATTACCATTAATTAAAGTCCTATTTTCGGAACCAAATCCAGCGCCGGTCAAAGCTGCTTTATCCATGTTGTGGGGCATGGAAGACAGCGTGCGCTTACCGATGACACCCATGTCTAATAAGGGAAAACTCCAGTTAGCAAAAGTCTTGGAGCAAGTAATGGCGATACCTAGTCCCAGCGTATTAAATTTTAACTCACCGAAAATATCACAGAGTGAATTGCAATTACAGTTAATCACCGAGACGACATTTTGTCCTAAATGTTCTGCTGAGCTGGCTTCAGAACAAAGTGCAGAACTGGTTCATTGAACACCATAGGACTTACGCAAAACCGCCCCAGCTGCCTTACAGCTACGTTACAGCTCCTAGCCGTACTAAAGTAATGTCGTCGTCGCTGCGCCTTGCTGGAACAATTTTGCGTAAGTCCTAACCGATTAAAACAGAGTCAGTACAAGAAAATAAACTATGATAATTACGATTGCAAACCAGACTGGCGGCACCGAAAAATCAATGCTGGCAGATAGTCTTGCGGCCTTACGTACCCAGACCGGGCGCAGAGTTTTGTTGCTTGATAACGACCCCAAACAATCTTCTATAGGTTGGTGCGCTGAACGCAATGCCAGTGGTATCAGTCCTGCCGTAATGGCGCGTGCTATCAGTGGCAAAGGCATGCAGCCAGAGTTGGAAAATTTAGGTTGTCGCTTTCAAGACATCGTAATTGATACTGAGGCTCGTGATTCTCTTGGCAGCAGATCGGCACTGATCGCTGCAGGTTTGGTGATCATTGCCTTGGACTCCGATCAATTTAATGTAGGTATGCTTGATGCTGTAGATTCAAATTGCTTTAGCGAAGACAAACTCACCGCAAGAATTGCCACCGCACGTGAACTCAATCCCAGTCTTCGTATTCTCGTTGTCATCACTTACCGTTCCACCTATCCCACATTCGCCTGCTTAGACGCTGTCAGGCAATTTGTCGCCGGCATTCCCTGTGCAGAATTCTTTGCCCGGCCGATACACGCTGATGCAGTGTTGCATCAAGCCTACCAAGAAGGACTAGCAATCAGCGAATGTGCGGATCAGCAAACAGCACAAGAAATACAAGATTTATACAGCGAAGTTTTTGGTGATTAAGTAATCTTTTAGCGCCGCTATGTCATTTACCTTCTCATTTTTTATTGTGCTACTTTTGGTACTGAATCCCATGTTAAGCATGTCGCCTAAGTTGATCGTAAAGTCTCAGTCCGATTTGCTAATGACGACAGGAGTGAGCTCAGAACTAGCGCCTTCACCCAGCAATCGCCAGATTCTCGTCGCGTGTACTGGCTTGTTGTTGATATTGCTTTTACTCTCCTTATTCGGGCAATCGTTTCGATATTGGATTCCAATATCGGTAGCCAATACGGCGAGCCTGCAAGTGAGTGCTGGATTGATTTTGTTACTGGCTGCGCTGGGTATGGTATTTTTTTCTAAGACGATGAAAGTGTCTCCGCGTACCAATCAGCAAATTAATCACGTAGCTGATCACCAAGCTAATCACCAAATTAATCACCAAATTAATCAAACCCCCCATCCGTTCGATGAGAAGCGCTGGTCTTTGCTACGGCTTTTTAGCCCGACCGCCATGATGACAGTCTTGTTATTAAGCGCGATACAGCCAGAACATACGCGGCAAATTGTGGCTGCTTTGGCCGCCGCCATGCTGGTGCTGACCATTCTTCTTATCGCGCTAAAAAATGTACAAAACTATCGTAGATTTGCATTAGTCGCTAATGGCTTTCAGACATTGTTAGGTTTGATTCTGGCGGTGATTGCGATCGATAGAATGTTGACTGGCCTCCATCTGTATTTTCAGCATGGATAGGACTTAGATGATTTTGACTATGGTGGCTGACCCCTCACTGCATTCAATGCGCGCAAGCGCTGCGCTGGCGAAGGCGATTGCACAACAGCGGGCAGATGCAGGCAGAAATGTACTGCTGGTTTCTCAGCAGTCCGATGCCGAGCTTGGCTGGAATGCGATCGAGCTCAAAGCTGGCGCGGCATTGCATTCAATTTGCGCCGGCAGTCTGGCGGCTAAGCTGGAAACGACTTACTGCGCTTATCACACCACCTTGATTCATCTATATCAGGACCAAGACCGGCAGCAGCATCTTGAACACCATGCATTGATGGCGTCTTGCGATATGGCGGTATTCCATTTGCACGCAGCACATTTTGATGTCCAGGCGCAGCAGCGCTTGCTAACGCAGATCGCCGCGGTACGCTGCCATCATTGGGAGCGTCCGATACTATTAGCGATTGAAACTGCCGCAGCCAGCCTTGAGCAAATTGCCAGCCTCAGCGCGCTGGAGAAAAATCTGCAGGTCAAAATCGTTTTGCTACCAGCGGGGACGGACAGCCCCGACAGATGCAAGAGTCTGTACAGGGCGCTGTTCCTTTAAAACACATCGCTTTAATCCATATCGCTTTAATACTTGTTGAGATTAGCGGATTATCGCGCGGCAGATTAATTGGGGAAAAGCTGGATTTCGGTTCACTGTAAAGTCACATCTCAGGGTTTCTGTCGTAGCCTGATTAAAATATACTCCCCATTTATTTTTCAAAAAATGCCCTATTGTCCAATCATTCTATGGACACTCCGTATATACAGAATGGGAGTATATATTTTGGCTCTATCATCTAACAACGATCAATCATTATCAAGTACCTGCTAGTAGGACTTAAAGCGTGGTGCTCGTCTCCCAAGTATTTCCAGCATACGTATTGATAGATGTATTGACTTCGGTTAGGCCGCCTTCCAGACATACGCTGAATTTCTATTTAGATGCAGCGCCAGTATTAGGCACGAGCATTAGTGACGATTATCAGTCACGATTATCAGTCACGATTATCAGTCACGATTATCAGTCACGATTATCAGTCACGAGTAAAATGACGCTGAATGCTGAATGCTGAATGCTGAATGCTCAAAATTTAATACAAGCAATAAGACCACAACAGAAAATGGCTGCACCCAATGCGAATATTATTAGTTGAAGACGACCGCAAAGCAGCGCGCCTGTTGGCCCGAGGCTTTCAGGAAGAGGGCTTTATTATCGACATCGCTCATACGGCGGAAGAGGGCGAGGAAGAAGCCTTCATCACCGACTATGACCTGATTATTTTAGACTGGATGCTGCCAGGTAAAGACGGCATAGATCTATGCCGCGATCTGCGGGCGCGCGGCAGCCAGACACCTATCATGATGCTGACAGCGCGCGACGCTTTAGCTGACAGGATTACTGGCCTCAACACCGGTGCTGATGATTACCTGACCAAGCCCTTTGCATTTGAAGAATTACTGGCGCGTGTTCGAGCCCTGTTACGACGTTCTGAAATCAGTCGTCCCTTGATTTTGGCTGCGTATGATTTGACACTGGATCCAGTCAGCCACCGCGTCATGCGGGCAAATGTTTTATTAGACTTAACGCCCAAGGAATATGCCATCTTAGAAATCTTGTTGCGGCATCCGGGCGAGGTAATCAGTCGCGCGCGTTTGGCGGAACAAGTATGGAAAGCTGACACCATTTCGCTGGATAATCTGATTGATGCACACTTCAGTAATTTGCGCAAAAAAGTAGATAGCAATAGCGACACGCCTTTGATACAAACCATACGTGGTCGGGGCTTTTGTATCAAGGCCGGCGCGCCAACCTAGCTTAGCGAACTTCGCCCCATCGTCATTCATTTTTTAACGCTGATCCACACAAGATGTCACCAAAAACTACCACCAGTCTGCTCAACTTCAGAACCCGATTGGTGCTGGTACATTTGGCTGTCATCATCACCGTATTAACGGTCGCCGCCTTTGCTGCACATCTGAGTTTGTCCCGCGCGGTCCACGGTCAGTTAGACGCAGCATTGCTGGCGCTGGCAGAAACTGAGATTTCTATGCTGGCTGAAAAAGGCCCGGTCAAAGTACACGACACGACCGCCGGCCCCGCGCCGCCGTCCTTAATGCGCTTAGATCGCTTAGTACAAATCATTGATGCTAACGGACAGGTATTGGCACGCAGCGTCAACCTTGGGGCGGCAAAATTGCCGGCGCCCTCCGAGTTGTTATCGCGTTTAGCCGAAGGCGACACGGTGTTTGAAACCTTACCCAAATTTGGTGAGGAGCCAGTGCGCATGGTCTCTATGCCGATCCGGGTCGATAACCGTTTAATGGCGATACAGGTCGCTGGCTCGCTCGATGACACCAGTCATGTAGTCGACTCCGCCAGCATCTTATTTATCATCATGGCGCTGACCCTGATCGTCGCCGTTGGCGTTGCAGGTGTGTTGCTGACCCGCCGTGTATTTAACGCGATTGATAATATTGTGCGAGAGGCGCACCACATCGGCGAAGCAAATTTCGCCGAAAGACTGCCACATCCCGGTACCTCTGATGAGATCGGGCGCCTGGTCGATACCTTGAACGAAATGCTGGATCGATTACAACAAAGTTTTGAGGTGCAGCGACGATTTACTGCTGATGCTTCACATGAATTACGTTCGCCTTTATCCCGCTTAAGAATGGAGCTGGAAGTCACCTTGCGACGACCGCGCGAACCTGCCGATTATATTCAGGCGCTGCATTCTTGTATGGAAGAAGTAGAGCGTTTGAGTTTGCTGGTAGAAGAATTATTAACCCTGGCGCGGATCGACGCCGGTCAAGAGCATAATACCTCGGAAGTCGTTTGCCTCAATCAATTAGTGGATGAGGCGGTAAGCCGTATGGAGGCGATTGCATCGGAGCGTGCAATACGGATTGTGATTGCGCCTTCGCCAGAAGTCATGGCACGAGTAGCGCGTGGTTCTGCCAGCTTGGTGATCGCCAATTTACTAGACAACGCGGTGAAGTTTTCTCGCCATGGCGGGAATGTGGTGGTGACGCTTGCAGACGAGGGAGGAATGGTCAGTATCAGTGTATCCGACACAGGGCCAGGGATTAACCGCGAAGAATTACCGCACTTGTTTGAGCGGTTTTATCGCGGTACCAGCACCCGCGCGGAAGAAACACCAGGGGTTGGCCTTGGTCTCGCATTATCGCAATCTATTGCCCATGTATATGGCGGACGTATCGAGGTTGCCAGTTCTTCTCAGTCCTCACAATCAGGTACGCAATTTACGTTTAAGTTGCCCAAGCCTGCTGATTTACTTTGATATCGATAGCGAATAAAAAAGCCACGATGATTCGTGGCTTTTTGCTTTCTTTGCGTAAGTCCAGTATTACATGCTTGGATAGTTTGGCCCGCCGCCACCTTCAGGCGTAACCCAGACGATATTTTGCGTCGGATCTTTGATATCGCAAGTTTTGCAATGTACGCAGTTTTGCGCATTGATTTGCAAGCGATCTGCACCCTGATCAGTTTTGACAAACTCATATACGCCAGCCGGGCAGTAGCGGGCTTCTGGTCCTGCATATTTGGCTAAGTTGATGCCAACTGGCACGCTCGCATCTTTCAACGTCAGATGAATCGGCTGATCTTCTGCATGGTTGGTGTTGGAGATAAACACCGACGATAAGCGATCAAAGGTGAGTTTGCCATCTGGCTTTGGATACACAATCGGCTCGAACTCAGACGCAGGGCGCAGACATTCATGATCGGCTTTGGAGTGATGCAAAGTCCATGGTGCTTTACCTCGCAGTACCATTTGATCCAGCCAGACCAGCGGTGAACCGTAAGTGCCTTTTTTCAGCAAAGGTTTGACGTTACGTGCTGTGTGCAGTTCTTCATGTAGCCAGGACTGTTCAAAGGCGGTGGAGTAAGCCGTTAATTCATCATGCTGACGTTGCGCTCCCAATGCATCAAATGCGGCAATCGCTGCCAGCATGCCGGTTTTGATCGCTGCGTGACTACCTTTAATGCGACTCATATTCAAAAAGCCGGCATCGCAACCGATCAAGGCGCCGCCTGGGAACACCAGCTTAGGCAGGGATTGTAAACCGCCCGCGGTGATTGCTCGTGCACCATAAGATATGCGCTTACCGCCTTCAAAGAAACCACAAATTGCCGGATGCGTTTTAAAGCGCTGAAATTCTTCGTAAGGCGACAGGTATGGATTTTCATAGGCCAAACCGACAACATAGCCTACCGCAACTTGGTTATTTTCGAGGTGGTACAAGAACGAGCCACTATATTGATCCATCAGCGGCCAACCCGTAGTGTGGACGACCAGACCAGGTTTATGTTGCTTAGGATCGATTTCCCATAACTCTTTAATCCCGATGCCGTAGGATTGCGGATCTTTACCTTTATTTAAGTCATATTTAGCCATGACTTGTTTGCCCAAATGACCGCGCGCACCTTCTGCAAACAGCGTGTATTTAGCATGCAGTTCCATGCCTAACTGGAATGCTGGAGACGCTTCACCGTGGCGATCAACACCCATATTGCCGGTAGCTACGCCTTTGACCGAACCATCGTCGTTGTACAAAACTTCGGCAGCGGCAAAACCTGGGAATACTTCCACACCCAAGGCCTCAGCTTGCTGAGCCAGCCAACGGGTGACATTGGCTAAAGAGACGATGTAATTACCATGATTCTCGAAACAGGCAGGCAACATCCAGTTTGGCGTTTTAAACGCCTTTTTCTCCGTCAATACCAGGACGCGATCTTCAGTCACTTCGGTATTCAGCGGCGCGCCTATTTCTTTCCAGTTGGGGAAGAGTTCCGTTAAAGCTTTTGGGTCCATCACTGCGCCAGACAAGATATGCGCGCCGGGCTCGCCACCTTTTTCCAGAACACAGACCGAGACTTCGTTGCCTTTTTCTGCTGCGAGTTGTTTGAGCTTGATCGCAGCGGACAATCCGGCAGGGCCGCCGCCGACAATAACGACGTCATATTCCATCGCATCGCGCGGACCGAACTGCTCTATTAGACTTTGTGTCATGGCTATAATCGCTTTCAGAAAATTTACGAACGAACGTGCTTATTTGTTGTCGGTATGGTATAGCTTAGGGATGTAATGCGCAAGCTGAGCAATTCTTCTAATTAATCGTTGTCAATGCGGTTGTAAATACGCTTACCAGTGCGCTTACCAACGGATTGGTAAATAAATTCAGTCTTGCTCCGGCAATTCTCCTAAAACCATCAATTGCTTATTTTTGTTGTGCATAGATTATCCTAGAAACGGCAGTCGACCGCTTGTCAGTGTAAATAAGTATTTGATTCAATTGAATTATTCAATTCTATCCACTGTCACCGTTGTGATGACAGCGCTACGAATCTGATCGCACACTTTTTCGGCTCCCTAACCGCGTTGCTCCTCGTTGCAACGTGAAGGTTGTGCCTCGTCTCGCCTTGCTGGGAAACCGAAAAAATGTACACTCAGACTCGTCTAACTGCCGTTTCTAGGATTATCGCAGAGGGTCAAATAAGATGCAGCACTTTCATGATTTTGATCGATAAAATGGAAGTTTTAAAACACAAGCATATTGTCTATGTCATCATAGCGGCACATTCAAAATGATATGCTTCCAGGATTTACGCAAAACTGTTCCGGCAAGCTTGTGTTTGCCGCGGTACTAGTTGAATAGTTTTGCATAAGTCTTGGCGTATCTAAAAAATGCACAAACCACGTAGCACTTTCAGCAAAATTTTAGTCGGAGAATCTGATGGGTATTGAAGTAAATTTCGAAGGAAAAATCGCTCTGGTGACAGGCGCCTCCAGTGGTCTTGGCGCTCGTTTTGCAAAAATTCTGGCACAAGCCGGGGCACAAGTCGTGCTGGCTTCGCGCCGGATTGATCGCCTGAAAGAGTTACGCGCAGAAATCGAAGCCGAAGGCGGCGCTGCCCATGTCGTGACATTGGACGTCACCGACTATGCCAGTATCAAATCAGCGATTGCTCATGCGGAAACCGAGGCCGGTCCTATCGATATCTTGATCAATAATTCGGGTGTTTCAACCACACAGCGTTTGATCGACGTCACGCCGGAAGATTATGCCTACGTAATGGACACCAATCAGCGCGGTGCTTTTTTCGTTGCACAAGAGACGGCCAAGCGCATGATTGCCCGCTACAAGGGCGATCCTAAAAAGCAGCACCGGATTATTAATATTGCCTCTGTCGCAGGTCTGCGTGTATTGCCACAAATCGGTATTTATTGCGTCAGTAAAGCCGCAGTGGTACACATGACTAAGTCCATGGCGGTCGAGTGGGGCAAGTTTGGCATTAACGTGAATGCGATTTGCCCAGGCTATATTGAGACCGAAATTAACCAGGATCATTTTAAAAGTGAACAGGGTCAAAAGCTGATTGATATGCTGCCAAGAAAACGGGTCGGTATGCCAGAAGATTTGGACGGTTTGTTGCTGTTGCTGGCCGCAGAAGAATCACGCTTTTTGAATGGAGCGATAGTAACGGCAGACGATGGAATGAGCGCGCAATGATAGGCGAGAAAGTACTTGATAAAAAGTTGGTGTACACCGTGACAATTCCAATTCGCTGGGGCGATATGGATGCATTGGGACATGTCAATAATACTGTGTACTTTCGCTATATGGAGCAGGCCAGGCTGGAGTGGCTGACGATGCTGGGTTGTTTGTCCGATGAAAACGGCAACGGCCCGGTCATCATCAATGCTCACTGCACATTTAAAAAACCCTTAAAATATCCTGACCAGGTTGAAGTCTGTACCTACATCGGCGGTGCAGGCCGTAGCAGTTTTGAAACCATCCAAGAAATGCGCAGTGTCAGCGATGGTTATACGCTATATGCAGAAGGTGGAGCCAAGGTAGTGTGGGTCGATGCGCAAACGCAAAAGTCCACCGTACTGCCAGAATCGATTAAGGAAAAACTGACTGAGCTGAAAACCGCAGTGAAGTCGGCAAATAAGCCAGCACGACGTGTGAAGGCGGTATAAATGAAAGTTGAATAAACCCGAATCTAATAGTCAGCTGACTACTTCAACACATATGAAGCTGAGTTGTAATCTGTCTCCAGGGATAAGCAACTCAGCTGACGATTCGTAATAATTTATGTACTAGTTCGCTGGATGTCGCCGCCGTAAATTTACGCATCAGCTTTGCTCTGTGCATCTCCACCGTTCTTGGACTAAGCCCAATTTGCCGCGCAATCAGCTTGCTAGTTTTGCCTTCCACCAGCAGGGCGGCGATTTCTCTCTCGCGCGGCGTTAATTCTGCTGTGACTGAGCGTTTAGAACTCAGATCTTCAAATGTCCAGATTCCCTCTGCGTGAGCATCTTCTTTATGCAACCCCCTGCCTGAGACATGGCACCAGAATAATTCTTGATTGGCTCGTTTCATGATGCGCTCGTCTGAGTAATAGCCTTTGGCATTCATGATTGGCGTGATACGCGCACCGGTACGTTCAAACTCATCTGGCGACGGGTATAAGATTAAAAATGATTGTCCCAGTAATTGTTCTTTTTGGTAGCCAAACATCTGCGCCAGATCATCATTGCAAGCGCGGATAATGCGATTTTGTGAGACGCATAGTCCGACCGGCGCGTACTGAAAAATCGTTTCAAAATTAATGAGCTGCGCTTCGGTCATGGAGTTTGAGCTGCTTATTTGGGGTAATTTGCGATAACTTAAGCTGACTAATTATTCGGTATTTGTCAGGTATTTTTACGGTATTGCGCTGTATAGAGTAGCATCATATGCTTGGCGATAAAACAAAACTTCAGTATAAAGCGCGGGTAGCAAAAAACTCACGCCAGTATCGTGTCGGACGCTGTATTTCAATAAGAGTTTCAACAAGAGTTTTAATATAAGAAAGGGACAACATGAACAAAGTTTATCCTGACGCTGCCAGTGCCTTGGCAGATATCGTCAAAGACGGACAAACCGTGGCAGTAGGCGGTTTTGGTCTGTGCGGTATCCCCGAGGCGCTGATTGCTGCCTTGCGCGATTCCGGCGTACAGAATTTGACGGCAATCTCCAACAACGCCGGTGTGGATGGCTTTGGTTTAGGACAGTTATTGACCACGCGCCAGATCAAAAAAATGATCGCCTCTTATGTCGGTGAGAACAAAGAATTTGAACGCCAATATCTGGCCGGTGAGTTGGAATTAGAATTTACACCACAAGGTACTCTGGCCGAAAAACTGCGGGCGGGCGGCGCTGGCATTCCTGCATTTTTCACCAAGACGGGCGTCGGCACCATCGTCGCTGACGGCAAAGAAATCCGTGAGTTTGATGGCGCACAATATGTCATGGAGCGTTCTTTAGTTGCCGACGTATCACTGGTCAAGGCCTACAAGGCAGATAAATCAGGCAATTTGGTCTATCGCAAAACGGCACGCAACTTCAATCCCAATGTGGCGATGGCAGGAAAAATCACCGTGGTTGAAGTGGAAGTCCTGGTCGAAATCGGTGAGATTGATCCCGATGATGTCCATACGCCAGGCATATTTGTCCAACGCATCGTTGTCAATGCGACCCCGGAAAAACGTATAGAACAGCGCACTGTTCGCCCAGCAGAATAAGGAGAGCAACATGGCATGGACTCGTGATGAGATGGCTGCTCGTGCAGCAAAAGAATTACAAGATGGTTATTACGTCAATCTGGGCATAGGCTTGCCGACACTGGTTGCCAATCATGTGCCGCAAGGCATGGAAGTATGGCTGCAGTCAGAAAATGGTTTGCTGGGTATTGGCCCTTTTCCGACGGAGGACGAAGTTGATCCCGACATGATTAACGCAGGTAAACAAACCGTAACGACCTTGCCAGGTTCGTCGATTTTTAGTTCTGCCGACTCGTTTGCGATGATACGCGGCGGCAAAATCAATCTGGCGATTTTAGGCGCAATGCAAGTCAGTGAAACCGGCGATCTGGCCAATTGGATGATCCCCGGCAAAATGGTCAAAGGCATGGGCGGCGCGATGGATCTGGTAGCCGGTGTTGGTCATGTGGTGGTGTTGATGGAGCATGTCGCCAAAGGCGATGCGCATAAAATCCTGAAAAAATGCAATTTGCCACTGACCGGTGTAGGCGTCGTCAACCGCATCATCACTGATCTGGGCGTGATTGATGTCACACCAAGCGGTTTGAAGTTGATCGAATTAGCCAGCGGCGTGACTAAGGAAGAAGTGATTGCAAAAACCGAAGCGTCGTTGGATGTCAGTGCGCTTGCTTAATCAGAACTGGTTTGCATGATTTAGTGATTTTTCGGTTCGGTAAAGTCGCTAGTCAACGTTGCCATACAAACTCTGTACATGATAAAAATGCCAGCACTTCTGCTGGCATTTTTATTGCACCATTGATTATTGGAAATTATATACTGGTGGTATGTATATTAATATTCAACGATGTTGTCCATATTTTAATTGGACAATAGAAGACCTGTTTAAGATACTCCCTTTGTTACTTGTTTTTTGGCAGGTCTAATGGCTTAACATCGCCGCAGTCTGCGGATAACCATTTGCTCTTGGTTTCGCTATGCATATTGATGGGTTTATCGTTAGCGATTCCTTTAAAATCAAAAACTGACTGGACGCTATCGTCGCCAAGATAAGTGCCTGTAACTTTGCCGCTACCTTTCATCTCTGGTTTATCGCAGACCAAATCCATAGACCAGGTATTGCCATTTTTTTGAATATTTTTTGACTGACAACCGGATTGATCTTTGAAGTTGACTGGCGGTTGATCGCGGTCTGCCATTTCCTTTGTTATACACATCTGCGTCGTCATTCCACCGTTTTGTATATTGGGGATTTTGATTCCCATCTGTTTCAGTTTTTCTAGTTGTTCTGGTGGAATGGCCGGCATATTTTTCATCGCGTCGGATTGTATGGTCACTTCCCACAACCCAGCTTTGGATTTTCCGGCGGCATGCGCATTGCTGACTAAGGATAAGGCGCAGAGCGATAAACTGATTAATTGGATGGTGCTACGCATAACATTTCCTTTGAATATGGATGACAATAAGTCAATGTAGTTGCTAGTCATGCAAAATGAAAGCAAAATCGCTTTTTGGGAGGTGCCAGACATTTCGCCAGCATCGCCCAAACGTGCTTAGTCGTACAGAAGTGGTTTGATCGTAGCACTATTTTTTATCAGCATATTACGCTTAATGAATATACTCCCCACTATTTTTTTAAAATATCGGTTGTAAACCAATAAATATATGGACACTTAAATATACTTATATCCAGTATATAAATTAATTGTAATGTCACTGCGAGTAATCGTTTTCGTCCTAAGCCATATTAGACATTTGTTTAAAATAAGTACGAAAACGAACAGTAGCCGCAGTTCAAGCATCGTAAAATGTCAAATTGCTTCATCCCAACGATCAATCAGATAAGGCTCGCCCATGATTGCACTACGCAAATCCGTTCAATGTGTTTCCCCTGCCGGATTACATCGCATGTCCTATAAACAATGGGGCGATCCTCTCAATCCCCGCGTGCTGGTTTGTGTGCATGGCCTCAGCCGGGTAGCGGACGATTTCGACGCCTTGGCGGAAGTGATGTCGGATACTTATCGCGTCGTTTGCCCTGACGTTGTCGGGCGGGGTCAGTCGGATTGGTTGCGCAACCCCCAGTTTTATCAAGTACCTCAATATGTCAGCGATATGGTGACCCTGGTTGCAAGGCTGGATGTTGAAACGGTAGATTGGTTTGGCACCTCGATGGGTGGATTGATTGGCATGGGTTTAGCAGCAATGCCGGAGAGTCCTATCAGAAAACTGATCTTGAACGACGTTGGTCCAGTACTCAATCCCGCGGCACTGGTGCGCATTGGAGACTACATAGGCCAGGATGTACGTTTCAATACATTTGAAGAGGCTGCTGCGTACATCAAGCAGGTTTCCATTTCCTTCGGCCCACATACTGATGCGCAATGGCATAAGCTGGCGACTGATGTCTTGAAGCAAAATCAAGACGGTCAATGGATACGTCATTATGATTTGGGTTTGGCAGCGCCGATTAAAGCCACGACACCGGAAATCGCTTTGGCAGGGCAGGGCATGTTGTGGGCGGCCTATGATGCGATAAAGTGCCAGACTCTGGTCGTCAGAGGCTCTGAGTCAGATTTGCTCAGCGAGCAGACCGCACAAGAAATGACGCAGCGTGGCCCGCGTGCCGCCGTGGTAGAAATCCCTGGCGTTGGTCATGCTCCGACATTTGTGCAGCCGGAACAAATTGCGATTGCCAGAGAGTTTTTTCTGGCATAAAACTATGCCTCATCGGTTAGTCATAGAGGTTTCTATAATGAGTGATCAATCAGCAGGATTGCAATGAGCTTACAACGTTTCCATGTCGGGCAACGCTTGTCCGAAACCGCTATTTTTAATAAAACGGTTTATTTAGCCGGTCAGATTCCTGAAGATACCAGCCAAGATATTATCGGCCAAACTATGGAAGTATTAGGGCATGTTGACCGTCTGCTAGCGGAGGCCGGAAGCGACAAATCGCACATTCTGATGTGTCAGATTTTTTTATCCGATATTACTCAAATTGGCGGTATGAATCAGGCATGGGACGCATGGGTTGCCGAGGGCAATGCACCGCCAAGGGCGACGGTACAAGCAGCACTGGCAAATCCAGATTGGTTGATTGAAGTAGTCGTTACTGCGGCACAAAAATAAGTAAAAACAAATAGACATTATGGTATCGACATCAGCATTAGCAGCGCCGTCAGAATCTCAATTGCAGTCGCAATTGTTAGAAGGATTGTCGGAGAGCGAATCTGCCCGCGTCATGGCAGCGCTTGAATTCGTCACTCCTTTATACGTAAATCGTAATGTGGTCACAGGTCAAAATGCGCTGCAATTTGTGCAGGGCGTCGTTTCTACATTGGTGATGTTGCGTACCGATGTAGATACCCGGATTGCCGGTTTATTGTTTGAATTGCCGGAACTAAGTCCTGCTGCCGCCGCACAAATTGAAACTCGTTTTGGTAAAGAGATCGGCGATCTGGTCTCTGGTATTCGCCGTCTGATGCGCCTGCGCGAGGCGGCCTTGACCCAACATGATGTTGGTCGCGGCAAGGACTCTGCGGAAAAAACCGCCACGCAAATGGAAACCTTGCGCAAGATGGTGCTAGCGATGGCGACCGATATGCGTGTTGTGCTGGTTCGTCTGGCTTCACGCGTGACGACCTTGCGTTATTTCGCTGATTGCAAACGTGACGATGCCGTATCGCAGCAATACGCTAGCGAGACCATGGATTTGTATGCGCCGCTGGCAAACCGGCTGGGTGTTTGGCAATTGAAATGGGAGTTAGAAGATTTATCCTTCCGTTTTATGGAGCCTGCGCAATACAAACGTATCGCCAAAATGCTGGAAGAAAAACGGCTGGAGCGCGAGAGTTTTGTGGTCTCTGCGATTAGTCGTCTGAATGCAGAATTAAAAGCAGCCGACATCAAAGCAGAGGTCTCTGGACGACCTAAACACATCTACAGTATTTTTAAAAAGATGAAGGGCAAGGACGTCAATTTTGATGAGCTATACGACGTGCGTGCTTTCCGTGTGGTGGTTGATGATGTTAAAGATTGCTACACCGTTTTGGGCTTGGTCCATAACGCGTGGACTCCGCTGCCTAATGAGTTTGACGATTATATTTCTCGGCCAAAACAAAATGGCTATCAATCATTGCATACCGTGGTGGTGGTGGAAGATGGCCGCCCGCTGGAAGTGCAAATACGCACTCGCGCCATGCATCAGTTTGCTGAGTATGGCGTAGCAGCGCACTGGCGCTATAAAGAATCTGGTGGGTCCAATTTTTCTGCACAAGAATACGATGAAAAAATTGCCTGGCTCAGACAACTATTAGCATGGAAATCCGAGGTCGCCGATGTGGTGGTGGGGCAGGAAGAATTGCAGCGTGAGTGGGTAGAAAAAATTAAGGCTGCGACATTGGATGATCGTATCTATGTTCTGACACCGCAAGCGCGCGTGATTGAATTGCCGAGTGGCTCTACCCCGGTCGATTTTGCTTACCATTTGCATACCGATGTCGGACATCGTTGCCGTGGTGCGCGCGTCGATAACGTCATGGTGCCACTAAATACGCCGCTAAAAAATGGTCAGACGGTAGAGATCATTACGCTCAAAGTAGGCTCGTCCCAGACCGGACCGTCGCGCGATTGGCTCAACATAGAATATTCAGCGAGCACCCGTACCCGCAGCAAAATTCGCGCTTGGTTCAATGTGATTGATCAGCAAGAAACGCTTTCTAATGGTCGAGCGCTTGTTGAAAAAACCTTGCAGCGCGAAGGAAAAACCGCCGTCAATCTGGATGAATTGGCGCGCAAGTTGGGGTTTGCCAATGTAGAAGAATTATTTTTGTCGGTCGGTAAAGATGAGTTCAGTCTGCGCCAGATAGAAAATAGTTTGCGCGAAACCGTCGAGGTCGTCGACCCGGACGAAATTGATATCACCAATAAAAGCCGCGCGTCCAGCGTGACCCAAGGTGCTAAGTCCGGCGTATTGGTTGTCGGTACCGAAGGTCTGATGACGCAGCTAGCACGTTGCTGCAAACCTGCGCCACCAGATGGCATTATCGGTTTCGTCACACGTGGCAAAGGGGTTTCTATTCACCGTCTTAACTGCAAAAATTTTGCAGAAATGCGGACTAAAGCGCCTGAACGTGTATTGCAAACCACTTGGGGCGAACATGGTAAAGAGACGGTTTATCCGGTGGATATTTTTGTGCTGGCACAAGACAGACAAGGATTGTTACGCGATATCTCAGAAGTATTTTCCCGAGAAAAAATCAATGTGATCGGTGTCAACACGCAAAGCGCGAAGTCGCAGGCGCGGATGTCGTTTACCGCAGAAATCACCGGCACAGCGCAACTGCAAAAAGCCTTGATGGTGATACGAGAGGTGAGCGGAGTGTTAGAGGTACGACGGAATTAAACTAGGACGTCCAATCAAAGTGCGGCTCCTGGCATGAAATCATGCGAGGAGCCTTATTCTTATTGGACGTTGCTTCTGTGATCTTTTAGAAACTCTGTATCAGGGGTCGTCTTGATTAAAGAATCTTTAGAATTTCCTGATTGCTTTTAGGTCTTGCGCATAATTACCAGCTATTTCATCCTCGGCCATGCCAGGCACTTCTGCTTGTAAGGTGATGTGATCGATTTTATGTTTCTCTAAAAGCATATTTTTTACGCTTTGTAAGATGCGCGGCCATGCCGTCAGATCATCAATTTCTAAATGCCCTATTAATGCAGGGTAACCGGGCGACATTTCCCATACATGTAAGTCATGCACGGACAAAACGCCGGCAATTGTTTCTAAGTCTTCACCGATTTGAATATAGTCGATATGGCGCGGGACGCCTTCCATTAAAAAATGATAAGACTCACGCAGCACACTAAACGTTGATTTTAAAATTAATAGCGACACAAAAATCGATAGCAGTGGATCAATTTGCATCCATCCTGTGTAGTAAATCACTGCACCAGATACGATTGCTGCAATTGATCCCAGCAAGTCTCCCATCACGTGGATCAGTGCTGCCTTGGTGTTCAGGTTTTCTTTGTCATGCGATAACACCCATGCGACGATGAGATTAATCGCCAGGCCAATGCTTGCAACCAAGATGACGGTGCCGCCTTGCACTGCTTCCGGATGTGAAAGCCGTTGAGTAGCTTCAAAAGCAATCCATAAAACTACTGCCAACATGATTAAGCCATTGACAAACGCGGCGAGCGCTTCTGCGCGGCCAAAGCCGAACGAATTTTTAGCGGTTGGTGGTCGTTTTGCAATCATCTGTGCCAGTAAAGCAAGTCCTAACGCGGCAGCATCGGTCACCATGTGGCCAGCGTCAGATATCAACGCCAGCGAGTTAGACCAAAATCCAAAACCAACTTCAACGCCGGCAAAGCCTAGTGTCAGCACCAGTGCCCATGCCAGAATTTTTTGACTACGGTTTTCAAAAAAATGTCGATGTTCGGCATCACCATGACGGTGAGCGTGTAGATGTTCGCTGTTAGAGACGGCTATTTTTTCTGGCATGAGTGGTAGGAATTGTGAAAATATGGGTTATTAAAGTCTTTCGTCAGTTTAGCGGGATGCGGGCTTATTTGCTTAAAATCAGCGTAAATGACTGAATAACATTGCGCGCCGTGTTTCGCAAGCGCTGACAGCACCATAAAAATAAGTAAAAGATGTTTACGTTTTCGGCGCGGTTTGCTATAGTCTCGGCTCTTCGGGCGGTTAGTTCAGCTGGTTAGAATACTTGGTCGACATCCAAGGGGTCGCAGATTCGAATTCTGCACCGCCCACCAGATTTAATTATGTGGCACATTGTGTTGCAATATAGGTAAGAGCGAGAAAGGCATCATGGTTATGACACCGCGAACTACGATCACAGCAATTTGTGAGCGACGTTAGTCGAGGGTCTTTTTCGTTTGTAATTATTGAAAAAAACGCGGCTAGCTCGCGTTTTTTTTCGTCTGTATTTTCTGTAATTTCTTTTGAACGTTGTAAGTACTCGGCAAATATTGCTGACATGGAGACTTAAAATGGTTTCAGTTCGACTTCCCGATGGTTCGCAGCGTCATTTCGACTCACCTGTTACTGTGGCTCAAGTTGCCGCTAGTATTGGCGCAGGCTTAGCTAAAGCTGCTTTGGCTGGCAAAGTAGATGGTAAATTGGTAGATACGTCTTACCTGATTTCCTCTGATGCTGATCTGGCGATCGTGACCGACAAAGATGCTGATGGTCTTGATGTGATCCGTCATTCGACAGCACATTTGCTGGCATACGCAGTGAAAGAGTTGTTTCCTGATGCGCAAGTCACTATTGGCCCTGTGATCGAAAATGGCTTTTATTATGACTTCTCTTATAAGCGCCCATTTACACCAGATGATATGGCCGCAATCGAAAAGAAAATGCAGGAGTTGGCGAAAAAAGATGAGCCAGTAACTCGCAAGGTATTGCCACGCGACGAGGCAGTGGCTTACTTTAAATCAATCGGTGAGGCGTACAAAGCAGAAATCATAGAATCGATTCCCGCTGACCAAGATGTATCACTTTACACAGAAGGCAACTTCACCGACTTGTGTCGTGGTCCGCACGTGCCTTCAACCGGCAAGCTGAAAGTTTTTAAACTGATGAAGCTGGCTGGCGCCTACTGGCGTGGCGATTCTAAGAACGAAATGTTGCAACGCGTATATGGAACTGCATTTGCAAAAAAAGAGGAGCAAGAGGCCTACTTGCATATGCTGGAAGAAGCTGAAAAGCGCGATCATCGTAAGTTGGGTAAATCATTAGATTTATTCCACTTTCAAGATGAAGCGCCTGGCCTAGTTTTCTGGCATCCAAAAGGATGGAGTATTTGGCAGCAGGTCGAGCAATACATGCGCAAGGTATATCAAGATTGTGGCTACCAAGAAGTAAAGGCGCCGCAAATTCTGGATCGCACTCTGTGGGAGCGCACAGGGCATTGGGAGAATTACCGTGAAAATATGTTCTCCACTGAATCTGAAAACCGGAACTACGCATTAAAGCCAATGAACTGTCCTGGACATGTTCAGATCTTTAACGCAAATATGCGCAGTTATCGTGAGCTGCCTTTACGTTACGGCGAGTTTGGTCAGTGCCACCGCAACGAGCCTTCAGGTGCTCTGCATGGCATCATGCGAGTACGCGGCTTTACTCAAGATGACGGACATATTTTTTGTACTGAAGAGCAAATTTTGCCTGAAGTTGCAGCTTTCCATGCTCAGGCAATGAAGGTATACGCAGACTTCGGCTTTGAGCATATTTTCATCAAGATCGCTTTGCGTCCTGACAATCGTATTGGTTCTGATCAGGTTTGGGACACAGCCGAAGAAGCTTTACGCGCAGCTTTGCGTCAATGCGACGTTGCTTGGGAAGAGTTGCCAGGCGAGGGCGCATTTTATGGTCCTAAGATTGAGTACCACTTAAAAGATAGTTTAGGGCGCGCATGGCAGGTTGGCACTATGCAGGTCGATTTTTCTATGCCTGGTCGCTTGGATGCTGAATATGTATCGGATGATAATTCGCGCAAAATTCCTGTGATGTTGCATCGGGCGATTGTTGGCTCGATGGAGCGTTTTATCGGTATTTTGATTGAAAATCACGCTGGCGCTATGCCTTTATGGCTGGCTCCGGTACAAATTGCAGTGTTAAATATCTCGGAATCCCAGGCTGAATATACTAAATCCGTCGCAGAAAACCTGAAGAAACAAGGGTTTAGAGTGCACACGGATTTGCGTAATGAGAAAATAACCTATAAAATACGTGAGCATTCAATGCAGAAATTACCCTATATCATCGTGATCGGTGATAAAGAGCGGGATGCAAACACAGTGGCTGTGCGTACGCGTGGCAATCTGGATTTGGGAGTCATGTCCCAAGAAGCGTTTTTAGATCGTCTTAAAAATGACATCTTAATGAAGTCTTAATCAGGATTGTTGTGCGAAAGAGCACAGCCAAATTATTGAATTTTTGAAGGAAACTGCAATAGCTACTGACAAGTCACATCGCATCAACGGTGAAATTACGGCGCCAGAAGTGCGCTTATCTGGCGTTGAGAACGAGCCACTGGGCATCGTTAAACTAAGTGAAGCCTTTCGTTTTGCCGAAGAGGCTAATGTTGATTTAGTGGAGATTGCGCCTACTGCACAACCTCCAGTTTGCCGATTGATGGACTACGGCAAATTTAAGTATCAAGAGCAAAAGAAGGCGCATGAAGCCAAGTTAAAGCAAAAAGTCATTCTGGTGAAGGAAGTCAAATTCCGTCCTGGCACTGATGATGGTGATTACAACATCAAATTGCGTAATTTGACGAAGTTTTTGGATGATGGCGATAAGACCAAAATCACCTTACGGTTCCGTGGTCGTGAGATGGCTCACCAAGAGATTGGCATGCGTATGCTGGAACGCCTAAAGGTGGATTTGGAACCGTATGGCCAAGTTGAGCAGTTTCCAAAGATGGAAGGTCGTCAGATGATCATGATTCTTGCGCCAAAGAAGAAGAAATAAGATTTGTGAAAATCGTTGATGCAAATCGGCGTTTTTTGCGATGAGTATGGACTCGATTTCATGCTCCAACAAGTGAGAGTAGGCATCCAAGTGCATCGTAATCGTTGCCACCTACAATCATGTTAAAAAGGAACTGTCCTAAACAGACAGGTGTTTTATGCCTAAAATGAAAACAAAAAGCTCTGCCAAGAAGCGCTTTCGCGTGCGTCCGGGTGGAACTATTAAATGTGGTCACGCTTTCAAACGTCATATTTTGACTAAGAAAACTACCAAGAATAAACGCCAATTGCGCGGTATCACGAACGTTAATGCAGCAGACGTAACATCAGTCATGCGCATGATGCCAACAGCTTAACCTCTACTCACTATTTAAGGAGTTACTATGCCTAGAGTAAAACGTGGGGTTACAGCTCGTGCCCGTCATAAGAAAGTTCTCGATTTAGCCAAGGGCTATCGCGGTCGTCGTAGCAAGGTATATCGTGTTGCCAAGCAAGCAGTTATGCGTGCTGGTCAATATGCATACCGTGACCGTCGTAATAAGAAGCGTGTATTCCGCGCTTTGTGGATTACGCGTATCAATGCAGCTAGTCGTCAACACGGTCTGACATACAGCGTGTTCATGAATGGTCTGAAAAAAGCCTCTATCGAACTGGACCGTAAGGTTTTGGCCGATATGGCAGTGACTGACAAGCCAGCATTTGCTGCGATTGTTAATCAAGTTAAGGCCAACCTGGCAGCGTAATTGTTAGGTGCGGTTTGCTCGCTAGTTTCTGGTTGAGCAATGCCGCAATATGAGCGGGGCAGAGGTTGAATCCTGTGCCCCGTTTTATTTTTAGTGTTCAATTTTCAACTTCCCTTTCGGGAATAATCGCATGAATCCCTTAGATCCTCTCGTAACTCAAGCGCGCGCAGATTTTACTGCCGCCCAAGACGCTGCTGCACTGGAAAATGCCAAGGCACTTTATCTTGGAAAGACCGGACAGATTACTGAGCAAATGAAGAGCCTCGGCAAGCTAGGACCAGACGAGCGCAAAGTGCAAGGCGCGATTATCAACGCGGTAAAAGAACAAATTGAAGCGCTGCTCGCAGAAAGGCGTGATGCCTTATCTAATGTACAAATGCAGAGTCGTTTGAATGCCGAGGCGATTGACGTTAGTTTGCCCGGCCGTGGCCGTGGTATGGGCGGTATTCATCCGGTAATGCGTACCTGGCACCGAGTTGAGGAAATTTTCCACTCTATCGGTTTTGATGTGGCGGACGGTCCTGAGATCGAAAATGACTGGACTAATTTCACCGCATTGAACAGCCCAGAGAATCATCCTGCACGGTCGATGCAAGATACTTTTTATATTGACGGTAACGACAGTACCGGAAAGCCCTTGCTACTGCGTACACATACCAGTCCTATGCAGGTGCGCTATGCACGTATGAATCAAGCGCCGATCAAAGTGATTGCTCCTGGCCGAACTTACCGCGTAGATAGTGATGCAACGCACTCGCCGATGTTTCATCAAGTTGAAGGTTTATGGATTGATGAAAACATCAGCTTTGCTGACTTAAAAGGCGTTTATTTAAATTTCGTCAAAGCTTTTTTTGAGACCGATGATTTGCAAGTACGCTTTCGTCCTTCTTACTTCCCATTTACGGAGCCATCCGCGGAGATCGATATTGCCTTCGGTAGTGGTCCATTAAAAGGTCGCTGGCTGGAGGTGTCCGGATCCGGTCAGGTGCATCCAACTGTGATCAAAAATATGGGAATGGATCCAGAAAAATACATCGGTTTTGCCTTTGGTTCCGGCCTGGAACGCTTGGCAATGCTGCGCTATGGCATCAATGATTTGCGCTTATTTTATGAGGGAGATTTGCGCTTCCTGAAGCAGTTTAATTAAGTTGAAATCGATGACGATCGTTTGATTTTTAACTTATATCTCCTCATCAAATTTCCTATGCGGTTTTGGTAAAAAATCGTATTAATGATTGAATATTTACACGGCTGAATTATGCAATTTTCTGAAAACTGGCTACGCACTATGGTTGATCCGAAGATGACTTCGGATGAGTTGTCACACTTACTCACGATGTCTGGATTAGAAGTAGAAGAAGTAGAAGCTGTCGCACCGCCTTTTAGTAATGTAGTCGTTGCAGAAATTCGTGAGATTTCCAAGCATCCTGATGCTGATCGCCTCAACGTTTGTCAGGTAGATGTTGGCACCGGTACTCTGCTCAATATTGTGTGTGGTGCACCGAATGTGCGTGTTGGTATGAAAGTGCCGTGTGCTATGGCGGGTGCGGTATTGCCGCCGGGTGCCGATGGCAAACCGTTCGAGATCAAAGTTGGTAAATTGCGTGGTGTTGAATCGCAAGGCATGTTGTGCTCTGCCCGTGAATTAAAATTATCAGACGATCAGGGCGGTTTATTGGATTTGCCTGTAGACGCGCCGGTCGGACAAAATTTCCGGGATTACTATCAATTAAATGATCTTAAATTCACGATCAAGTTGACCCCGAATAAGGCAGACTGCCTGTCCGTATTGGGTGTTGCGCGTGAAGTGTCGGCATTAACCGGTACCGTGTTAACGCTGCCTGAAATTCATTCGGTAGCAGTCACTCTGCAAGAAACTTTACCCGTTAAAATATCTGCGCCTGATTTGTGTGGACGTTTCAGTGGTCGGGTTATTCGCGGTGTTAACGCCAAAGCTCCGACACCAGACTGGATGAAGCAGCGTCTTGAGCGCAGCGGTCAGCGGCCAATCTCTGCCTTAGTCGATATTTCTAATTATGTGATGTTAGAACTTGGACGTCCAACCCATGTATTTGATTTGGATAAAATCCACGGTGGTCTGGATGTGCGTTGGGGCAAAACGGGGGAGTCATTAAAACTATTGAATGGCAATACCGTTGCAGTAGATGAATGGATAGGCGTCATTGCAGATGACAAAGAGATCGAATCTTTGGCCGGCATCATGGGTGGTGACTCTACTGCCGTAACGCTCGAAACGCAGAATATTTATCTGGAAGCAGCATTCTGGTGGCCGCAAGCGATACAGGGTAGGGCGCGCCGTTATAATTTTTCTACAGATGCGGCACATCGCTTTGAGCGCGGCGTGGACTACGCGACGACAGTCGAGCATATTGAACGTATTACTGCCTTGATCGTAGAAATTTGTGGTGGTAGCACGCAAGTCAAAGTCGGCCCAGTCACTGACCTGATCGTTAATTTACCAAAGCGCCCTGCGGTGCTTTTGCGTACGGCGCGTGCGGTTAAAGTGATTGGTGTTGCATTGAACGATGCGCAGATCGCCGATATATTTACCCGTTTGGGATTGGCGTTTAAGCAAACTCCGGGAGAATTCCTGGTAACGCCACCATCCTATCGTTTTGATATTGAAATCGAAGAGGACTTGATTGAAGAAGTCGTCCGGGTTTATGGTTTTGAAAATATTCCTGCGTTACCTCCCATCGCAGCAAACGCGATGCGCATTGTGCCAGAAAATCAGCGTTCTTTATTTACAGTCCGTCGTCAAATTGCAGACATGGATTACCAAGAAGTCGTCAACTATAGTTTTGTAGAAGAGGCTTGGGAAAAAGATTTTGTAGGTAATGACGCCCCGATTAAATTACTGAATCCAATTGCCAGTCATATGAGCGCGATGCGCAGCAGTTTGATCGCTAGTTTGGTTGCTAATGCGCGCTACAATTTAAATCGCAAGATGAACCGTGTGCGCATTTTTGAAATTGGTGCGATCTATCTGCGCAATGCGGCCATTCCAGACGGTCCTCTGACGATTGCTGGTTATGATCAGCCGAAGCGTCTGTCCGCACTTGCATATGGTCCCGTAGTTGAAGAACAGTGGGGTCAGGCAACACGCAATGTCGATTTCTTTGATATTAAAGCGGACTTGGAAGCCTTGTTTGCACCTAAAACTTTGCGCTTTAGTAAAGTTGAACATCCAGCTTTGCACCCAGGGCGCTCTGCTAGTATTGAGTGTGATGGCAAAGTAGTGGGCATCGTTGGCGAGTTACATCCACGTTTGCAGCAAAAATATGATTTACCTTTAGCGCCAGTCGTTTTTGAAGTAGATACGCAAAGTCTGCAATCCATTACGCTACCGATTTATCAAGAAATTTCAAAATTTCAAGCGGTCACTCGTGATCTTGCTTTATTAGTAAAACAAACAATTTCTGCTCAAGATTTACTCGATGTTTTCTTTGCTGAGGCGAAGTCAAACGAAACATGTAAAATCTTGCAAGCCGTTGTTTTATTTGATGAATATCGTGGTAAGGGACTGGAGTCTGACGAGAAAAGTCTTGCATTCCGCTTTAGCTTGCAAGATACTCAAAGTACGCTGCAAGATGATAAGGTAGAAGCTGCAATGGCATCTTTACTGGCTGCAGCTGCAAGTAAATTCTCAGCAAGATTACGTTGAGATAACTCCGCCGCAATGTACCTGACAGTGCGTCTAAATAAATAAAAATTATCGCGATCTCATTTTGCATAGCTGCTTAAGATGATCGCTTTGACTTTCAGCAAGTAGGATTAAAAAAGAATGAATGAAGTGACTTCCGCCGAACTGCAATCAGTTCTTGATGCAGATTTGAACCGGGCGATGCGTGAAGCAAAAGCACGTTCACAAGCGGAACGAGACTTACCTACCTTGACCAAAGCAGAGTTAGCAGAACTCTTGTTTGAACAAGTTGGTTTGAATAAACGTGAAGCCAAAGATATGGTGGAAACTTTTTTTGACGAGATTCGTGATGCGTTAGAAAGAGGCGAGGCGGTAAAATTATCTGGCTTTGGTAATTTTCAATTGCGAGATAAACCCCAGCGTCCTGGCCGTAACCCGAAAACTGGTGAAGAAATTCCTATTACCGCGCGTCGTGTTGTGACATTCCATGCTAGCCAAAAACTTAAAGGAATGGTCGACGCTGCAGGTAGTCAACCCCTTGCACATGCTGCCTGAATTCCTTTATGAGCGAAATCAAGATCGATGCTTTTGTGTTGCCGCCGATACCAGCGAAACGCTATTTTACTATCGGTGAAGTCAGTGAATTGTGTGGTGTCAAACCACATGTATTACGTTATTGGGAGCAGGAGTTTACTCAATTAAAACCGGTAAAACGACGTGGCAATCGCCGTTATTACCAGCATCACGAAGTCTTGTTGATACGCCGTATCCGCGAACTTTTATATGAGCAGGGTTTTACGATTAATGGTGCAAGAAATAAATTGAATTTGCATGCAACGATCAAAGATGAGCTGAATGAAATGGAAGTAACAATCCCGGTTAATTTATTACAGATTCGCGAAGAACTGCATGCAGTGCTCAATTTGTTAAAGCGCTGATTTGATGCTGGTGCTGGTGAACGAAGCACCTTAGCGTCACCTTTTAAGCCAGACATGATTGAAATTTCAAGATTTCAATCATGTCTGGCTTTAATTTTATGTGGCATGCTTATTCTGACTTAATGGGGCAGATAATTGGGGCAGGTAATGCAAGAGGAATTTTTGTTTTAGCTTGATACTGCAAACATTGCTTGAATATACTCCCCATTATATTTTCTTAAATTGGCTTACTGTCCAGTTAATATATGGACAGTTAAAATATACTATGATGAGTATATTCTTCTGTAGAGAATGACGTACCATAAAAATATATTCAATGTATGCAGAATTGTTGTGACAATGCTTGATCTACTGTTTCAAATAGATAGCTCTGACCCATCTCCTTGTTGAACCTAAGTGGAGCCAGGCAGTGCTAATGCTCATTTAAAAATGCTAGGAATAATTCATGAACTTCCCCCAATCTCATTTAATCAATAAATCACGTTTATTTCTGACCGTTAGTGCTCTGCTTTGCGGCGTGCTCAACCCCGTTGTAGCACAAACTAACGTAGTTGATTCCGGCTTAGACACCGTTATCAAAGGTGTTTGGCGTTCTGACGAAAATCGCGCGCGAGATCAATATCGCCACCCAAAACAGACCTTGGAATTTTTTGGTGTTCAAGCTAATGCGACGGTGATCGAAATTACTCCGGGCGGATCAGCTTGGTATGGCGAGATACTGGCACCTTTTTTAAAAGAGAAGGGCCATTACATTGCCGCCAATATTGACGGCAATAAAGTGTCTGCTAGCAGCGCTGCATATCAGAACAGAACAGCAGACGCACAAAATAAAAAATTTCTTGCAGATCCTGAGCGCTACAGCAAAGCAAGGACAATTAATTTTGATCCAGCCGCACCGCAATTTGGACCGGCAAACTCAGCTGACTACGTGCTGACCTTTAGAAACGTGCATAACTGGGTCGGAGATCATACAGAAGTCCCTACCTTCAAGGCGATGTTCGACGTGCTTAAACCGGGCGGTGTGTTAGGTGTGGTTGATCATCGCGCGGCTGCTGGTAAAACTTTAGACGCAAAATTAATTGATACCGGCTATTTGCCAGAAGAGTATGTCATCGCATTAGCCCAGCAAGCAGGATTTAAATTGGTGGGGAAGAGTGAAGTGAATGCTAATCCTAAAGATACAAAGGATTATGCGAAAGGTGTTTGGACACTGCCGCCGACCTACGCTGATAAAGAAAATAATCGTCAGAAATACAAAGAGATCGGTGAGAGCGACCGCTTTACTTTGCGTTTCGTTAAGCCGTAGAAAGCTTACTTAATGATGGTGTGATCGCGGATTGATTTGCTGATGTATTTGCTGATGTATTGGATGCTTGAAAATGAAAGCCCGATTGATGTCGGGCTTTTGTTCTTTAGAAACTTGGATTAGCTTGGACAGGACAATTTATGCGCCAGATTTAAAAAGAGACTGACCGATTATTTCCCAACAAATGCATCGGAATAACATTTGAGCGAAAAACAAAAGGGGTCGCATTTGCATGCGACCCCTTAATTATTTGGCTCCCCGACCTGGACTCGAACCAGGGACCTGCGGATTAACAGTCCGTCGCTCTACCAACTGAGCTATCAGGGAACAGAGACAAAGATTATATGCGTCTTTGCCTGTTCTGTCAAAATTTTTCTACCCTGAAACGTCTATAAAACCTGAGCAATTGCGTCAATGACGACATCGATATTGCGCTTGTTTAAAGCTGCAACACAAATACGACCGGTATCGACAGCGTAGATAGAATTGTTATCACGCAGCTTTTCTACTTGCTCTTTCGTTAAGCCAGAGTAAGAAAACATGCCGCGTTGCTGGGTCACAAAGTCAAAGTTATACGCTGGAGCTTTTGCTTTTAACTCTGCAACAAAGGCAGAGCGCATTTCGCGGATGCGTACCCGCATGCCTGCCAGTTCTTCTTCCCACAATTGGCGCAGTTCTGGTGTTGACAATACGGTCGCAACTACTTGGCCGCCATGAGTTGGTGGATTGGAATAGTTAGTACGGATTACACGCTTTAATTGAGACATGATGCGCGCAGCTTCTTCTGCACTGGAGGCGGCAATACTCAGTGCGCCAACGCGCTCGCCGTACAAGGAGAAGGATTTAGAGAATGAATTGGAGACGAACAGAGCGCATCCAGTTTCCGCAAAGCGGCGTACTACTTTGCCATCGGCTTCTATGCCATCGCCAAAACCTTGGTAAGCCATATCCAGGAAGGGTACCAGCTTGCGTTCGGTGACGACTGCGATGACTTCCGTCCATTGTGCATCGCTCAGATCGGCGCCAGTCGGATTGTGGCAGCACGCGTGCAGCAACACGATCGCGCCTGCTGGCATGGCCTTGAGTGCCTCTAGCATGCCTGCAAAGTTCACGCCTTTAGTCACTGCGTCGTAGTAGGGGTAGGAATTGACCACAAAGCCAGCAGATTCAAATAAAGCGCGATGGTTTTCCCAGCTTGGATCGCTGATCCATACTTGCGAATCCGGCGCGAAGCGTTTTAAAAAGTCGGCACCCAATTTCAATGCACCAGTGCCACCAATTGCTTGCGCCGTGATGACACGCTTTTCTACAACAACGGCACTGTCTGCACCGAACACTAATTCTTGTACTGCTTTATCATAAGCAGCTAAACCTTCAATCGGCAAGTAAGTGCGTGGCGCGAATTTTTCCATCAAAATAGCTTCGGCTTTTTTGACGCATTCCAACAATGGCACTTTGCCATTATCATCGTAATAAACGCCGACACCAAGATTGACTTTAGCGGGATTTTTATCCGCGTTAAAGCCCTCTGTGATGCCGAGGATAGGATCGCGTGGTGCCATTTCTATGGCAGAGAACAGGGAGGCGGAGGCAGGTGCGTTCATCGTGATAATATGAAAAATTAGCTGTCAAATTTCTGACAGAGAGGTTGGAATAATGCCAATTGGTGACAATCTGGACATGCTTGAAATTTCAATCACCCCATTCTAACAAAGGTAAGTGCGTCATGCCTGTAGCATCGATAATTTCTGCTGAAAATAATAGCAATACTAATAATCCGCCGGAAGGCAAGTTCGTCACTTTTCCGGATTCTCAGTTTGAGCTATTTCAGCCTTTTCCTCCGGCGGGCGATCAACCGGCTGCGATTGCCAAGTTGCTGGAGGGGATTAACGACGGTTTGTTTTTCCAGACTTTGCTTGGGGTAACCGGTTCTGGCAAAACTTATACGATGGCAAACGTAATCGCGCAAAGCGGCCGGCCTGCGATTATTTTTGCACCTAATAAAACTTTGGCAGCGCAGTTGTACAGCGAGTTCCGCGAATTTTTTCCGCGTAATGCCGTGGAATATTTCGTCAGCTACTACGATTATTATCAGCCAGAAGCGTATGTCCCACAGCGTGATTTATTTATCGAAAAAGATTCTGCGATCAACGAGCATATTGAGCAAATGCGCTTGTCTTGCACCAAGTCACTGATGGAGCGGCGTGATGTGATTATTGTCGCGACCGTCTCTGCGATTTACGGTATCGGTAATCCTAGCGAATACCACAAGATGATTTTGACCTTACGCACAAAGGACAAAGTCAGCCAGCGGGATTTGATCGCACGCCTGATTCAGATGCAATACACCAGGAACGAAATTGATTTCGGCCGCGGCACATTCCGGGTGCGTGGCGATACGATTGATATCTTCCCGGCAGAACATGCTGAACTAGCAGTACGGGTAGAAATGTTTGATGATGAGATCGAAAATCTCCAATTATTTGATCCGCTGACCGGCCGCGTAAAACAAAAAATTCCACGCTTTACTGTCTATCCAAGTTCGCATTACGTGACCCCGCGCGAAACCGTATTACGCGCAGTAGAAACAATCAAAATCGAGCTGCGTGAACGCTTAGAATTTTTCCGCAAAGAGAATAAGCTGATTGAAGAGCAGCGGATAGAACAACGTACACGTTTTGATTTAGAGATGATGTCCGAGATCGGTTTTACTAAAGGCATTGAAAACTATTCACGCCATTTAAGTGGCGCTAAAGCCGGTGATCCACCGCCGACACTGGTGGATTATTTGCCCGCAGACGCGCTCATGTTTTTAGATGAGTCACATGTACTGACCGGACAGTTAAACGGCATGTATAACGGCGACAGAGCACGAAAAACAAATCTGGTTGATTATGGTTTCCGGCTGCCGTCCGCGCTAGATAATCGTCCGCTCAAGTTTGTAGAATTTGAGAGCAAAATGCGGCAGACGATTTTTGTGTCAGCTACCCCGGCAGAATATGAAAAACAGCATGCCGATCAAGTTGTTGAACAAGTAGTACGACCGACAGGCTTGGTCGATCCGCTAATTGAAGTGCGTCCGGCATTAACGCAAGTCGATGATCTGATGAACGAGATTACGATTCGTGTACAGAAAAATGAGCGTGTCTTGGTCACGACATTGACGAAGCGAATGTCCGAGCAATTGACCGATTTTTTGGCGGACAACGGCATCAAAGTACGTTATTTACACAGCGATATTGATACGGTAGAGCGGGTAGAAATTATCCGTGATCTACGTTTGGGTACCTTCGATGTGTTGGTCGGCATTAACCTTTTACGAGAAGGTCTGGATATCCCAGAAGTGTCTTTGGTGGCGATCTTGGATGCTGATAAAGAAGGCTTCCTGCGGTCGGAGCGTAGCCTGATTCAAACCATAGGCCGTGCTGCACGTAACTTAAACGGGATGGCAATTTTATACGGCGATAAAATTACCGACTCTATGCGTCGCGCCATTGATGAGACTGAACGTCGGCGCACTAAACAAGTTGCGTTTAATTTGGCGAATAACATCACGCCTATCGGCATTAAAAAACAGATTAAAGATTTAATTGATGGCGTCTACAGCCAACAAGAAGCCAAGCAAGAGCTAGAAGCTGCACAAGAGCATGCGCGCTATGAAGTCATGAGTGAGAAGCAAATTAGCAGAGAAATAAAGCGCTTGGAAAAACTCATGCTCGATCACGCCAAAAATCTGGAGTTTGAAAAAGCGGCCCAGGTACGTGATCAATTAGCTCATCTGAAAGCGCAAGTATTCGGCGCGGGCGGTAGTGATAATGTGTTGTCGTTAGCGAATAAGTAGTAGTTGGAAATTTCCATTTTTATTGGACCGTCAAAATCTGTATTTCATGTAAGGTTTCCGCTATTCGTTCGACTTAGCTAAATACGAGGTGCAATTGATATTAGCAAGGACGAAAGTGAAGCATGGTACAGGCGATAACATCCTCTGCAATCATTGGCGGGAACAGTGCAGCTAATCCTGGCAATGCCGCTTCGGCGCTTGCCAGTCTTCAGGCGCAGCTTGCCAGGTATCAGCAACAGCTATCTGATTGTGTAAATTGCGCGTCGTCCAAAACGATAGAAGGCAAAGTGCAAATTCAATCGCTGTCTAGCAAAATTAGTCAGGTTAGGGCGCGTATTGATCAGGTAAACAGCGTCAATGCAAGTCAGCAAACGCCTCTCCCTACAACCAGTCGTTCTAAAGAAAATAATAGCATCACCAAGGATTTGACCATCGCTCTAGGAGCAGAGAATCGCACCATCACTCCGCCAAGCTTAAGCATTGCGAATCCCGCTATCGGCGGCAACGTCAACACACTTGCCTAGCTGCCAACGCCCAACTGCCCTGTTTTGAGCAGAATAAAACTCCACTTAATCCTGAGCGAGAGTGTAAGCAATCCACAATCCTGTATAGCGCCATTGTTGACTTTTTCAATTTTAATATTCCAGTTATTCTGCGGCTTCCAAGACGAAAATGGCTCAAGAACCCAGAATAATTAGACTAATCATAATTAAAGAGTTTTTAGAAGTTCCCGATTAAAAACTCCGCTTCGAATATTGAAGAAACGCTTGCGCTGTCAGCATGACTTTAGCGCGTTTGAATTTGAGGGACGTTAATTTTATCCCAGCCTCAAAGCCACGATAAAAAATGCGACTCATGATCGACCTGAACAAGCTATATGGCGCGATACGATGACGGGCTGTGTCCAGATTCCTATATTGAACGACCAAATAAGTATTGCTGCTAGAGGCGGTTAAACGGATGCCAACAAGATCGTGCCACGGAATTAGGTGCCCGTTCTCTGTATAGATTTTGATTCCCACATGGTCTATTTTTAAGGCCGGACCTTGCCATCGAATGTCTCTTATGCAGCGCCAGATCGTTGATAAATACCAGGCTAACCAAGGCAACATCAAGAGCAAGCCAAAGCCTGCACCCAAGCTTTGGGACAACGCCAGAGAGAAATATCCTAGGGGTAACATGAATAGCGTCATCAGAACAATAATGCCGATCGCCCAAGCGTGTGACTTATATAGCAGCAGAGGCTCGGGTAGATAGTCCGCTCGCTTACCGTTTGCATCGCTGCTGTCATCTGGCTGAAAAGGATCGACCTCTTTACGGCTTGATACCCAGATCAGAAATAAACCGAAGGTAATCCAAAATGCGACGACGAATAAAAATCCGATAGGATTAGTCGAAAACAAGACATCCTTGCTTCCACTCGCCATGCTAATTGATCCCTTGAGTAATGCTTTGATTGCCACCCAGAGACTGGCGAGTCCAAAGATAAACATGAATGTTGACGCAACGAGATTTCCAAATTTATTCATGTTGATGATCCTTAGATTTATCTTCTAAGATGCACTGAGATAATTATCGGCACTCTTGGCGTTTATAGCCACAAGCCATTAGAAAAGTCAGACTCTTGGTAAGCTGAGTGAAGAATTTAGACCTCATATAACTCCAAAGGCAATCCATCTGGATCAGCAAAGAAAACAAAACGCTTGCCCGTATATTCATCAGTACGAATTGCTTCGACTGCGATGCCTAGTGATTTCAGGTGGCGCTTGCAGTGATCAATATCTCTTACTTCAAATGCCAGATGGCGCAGCCCCTGTGCTTCAGGATACGACGGACGAGGCGGTACACTAGGGAACGAGAACAACTCAATCTGGGAGCCATCAGGCAATTGTAAATCCAGTTTGTACGAGTTACGTTCAACACGAAAATGTTCGGCAATAATCTTCAGCCCCAGATACTCACTATAGAAGCGCTTAGAGACTTCGTAGTCAGAACAAATGATTGCAGCGTGATGAATGCGGTTTAGCATTGGCAAGAACTCGTTTTTTGGGATGTGCATGCAGAAGTCAGATGTTGAACGTCGTCAAAATCACACAGCATATCTATGCAATAGAACGATATGCCCGACTCGATATCGATACCGAGTTATTGTCTGGATCTTTTGCATTAGCGAACTGATAGCCATTGGCTTGATGCGTGCTGCTAAAGGCAAGTCCGCGTTCTAAGCTTTGCGCTTTGAAGGTCTCAACATCTGTTACAGAAAAAACGAGTTTCACACCAGCTTGCCCCAATTTCAAACTTTTTGCAACCTGATGTATGAAGATTATTGTTGATCCGTCTGCACTAACTAATTCTACCAATCCCTCTGACTCAGGTTTTGAACTAAAACCAAAAAACTGTTGATAGAAATCAGCAGTTTTTTGAGGTTGTCTTGCGTAAATCATGATGGCGTTAAGTTGAGGATTCATGGATATCCTGAATAAACCGGTGATGAATTTTTAATGCTTAGAAAATTTTTTAGAGATTAAGGTTCAATAAACTATTTAGATTTTTCCGTCGAGATGCGAACAATATTGCTGGCATTAATACGATTGCAATTGTTCGCCCCAAACGTGATTCTAGATTCCAAAGGAACAGGACGATTGCCCCATAAATTAATAAGTAAATAAGATAAAAAATACTTGAAATTCCGACAGTCCAGCCGATAACTAATAAGAATAAAAAAACTAATATAAAACCAATTTTGTCATCAGTGGATTTTCGTTTCATCACGTTCGATTCCTTGCTTTATTCAATATCGAAACCCATTTTATATTGAAAATGTATTCAACTCGACAGTCCATACCTAAATAGATTTAGCTCACTCACTTCTTCGATTTCTCGATATCGCAATGCGTATCTAAAAACCGTAAAGCTCCACTAAAACTACTATCCCAATCGTCCAGCAAATACGCATCGGCTTCTTGCACAAAATCATTCCATTCTTCTAGCAGACTGTCTTGCTTTTCATGGGGGGCGGCGGTTTTGATGAACTCGATTGCCAGCTCTGGATGAAAACCATCCTTGCGGATTTTTTTGACCAGTGTTTTTGCATTAGCTTCGGTCAGTACAGTCTTAGGTGCAGCGCCTGCAGAAAGACAGAAAAATACCGTGAGCAGGGCGTACACATCTGTTTTGCCTTTGGTCAGTTTGGTCCATTCTTTAGATACCAGCGCATCGTATTCTGAGGTGTCTTCTAGCTCATAGTCGCGGATGAAATAGCGATCTTTTAGCTCGAATACGACGACATCAAGCGCCAGACTAGCGTTCAGAATTTGAGGTAAATCGTGGTTGCTGATTTCTTGCTGAATACGATCCGCAATGGCCTGGTATTCGGTAGGAATGGGTTCAAATATGTCTTTAGTGCGTTTGCTGATTTTACCTTTTTTACGCACAGCATCGATCAGTTTGGCGAACTCAACTTGGTTGACTAAGCTTTCTTCGGTTTTGCCGAGCATACGTAACAGCATGGCGGTACGTACCACGGACGCTGCATCCGCATCTTGTTCTTGCAGGGTAGCGCGCGACAACCCTAGTTGTTCTCCAAACCAGAATGCCGCAGCGATTTCTGTCGCATTGGTTTTGCGCTGTTCCAAGATATTGAGATAATCGACGTCATTGTCTTTACGTGACCAGACTTCTAAAAAATCTTCTACCCGTCCTTTTTCTTCACGACCTAACAACGCATATTCGGGCATGACGAATAGCGCTTTAAGCAAACCGGAGCCACCGCGTGATAGCGTTAGAAACGTATTATCGCTAATCATCTTGGCGGCTAAAGTCAGGTCACCTTGTGTGCTTTGCTTCAGATATAAACTGACCAGATTGACGATACGTTTTTGCGCCATATCGATTTCTGGACGCAGATATTTGCTGCCAAAGACCTCTGCCATCTGTACCATGCCTTTCGGTGCCTCAGCCTCAATGGCGCTAATTTTAGCGGCGGTGATGAGGCCGTTTTTTACGCCAAAGCGTAAGGCACTTTCAAAGTAAGGACGGTTATCTAGCGTGGCAAGCTGAAAGCTGTTGTCGGACATAGGGCGAGTCAAATTCTTTAATTGAGATAGGTAAGAGCTAGGATCTGTTAACTGTTAACTTTTAACTGTTTCAACTGTTAACCCTTAAATCGCATTCCCGATTAATGGATAACAGACCCGAGGTTTAAGTCGCTTTACAGCGCGGACTCTTCGCCATCATCTTTATCATCGCCGTCATCATTGTTCGGCTTATCGAGCTCATCTTCTTCCTCGCTCTCGGCCAATTCATCTGCGGCTAATTGCAGACTGGCTTTGTAGCGGGCACGTAATTTCATCATTACTTCGCGGAAAATTTCTGGTAACTGATAACGTAATAAATACGTGACTTCCATCCAGTCATGATCGACCAGATTAGCCATGTCAGATGAAGAGCCGCGTGGCTCGTCGTCGCGGCTGATATGCATCAGGTCATCATCGAGTGCCTGAACTTTAGAATCGTCGCCGTAGTGGAATAAATCAAAGGTGGCATAGCGGTAAAAATGCTCGACCATTTCTGCTCTGTCGTACAGATAATCTACTAGCGCGTCGTAGCCGCCGTCGACTTCAGCAATTTCATACAAGAACTCTGCCGGATCGCCACCTTCGCGGAAGATGACGGAGTTGACCATGCTGCGCAATTGCTCATGGGTTTGATCGCCATAACGACGCTCCAGCACTACTGCTTGTGCGAACTGTTCTGGTGTGACCAGCAAGTTGACCAGCGACTCTTTCGACGCATCATATTCGCGGATAATCGCCAGCAAATCTTTAGCAGGAAAATCATCCAGCGCAGCTACCAGCGCTTTGTCGCCCTCAGTTTCTGCCAGTGTTGCCAAAGCAGATTCAGCACCGACGATGTCGCCGACTTTGATTAGGCTTTGCGCTTGTATCAGCGCGGGGTAGTACGTTTTTTTATCATCCATCTTGATTAATCCTTGCGATCAAAACCTTGTTCGGCCAAAAAGTCTGCGCCAGCTTCTTCTAAATCGTAGCCATCTTCGCTGTCGCCGTCATCCATATCATTGCGTACGCCATGGACATCATGGACGCCGCCGTCTTGATGTTCAGCATCTTCATCTTGCTCTTCGTCAGAAGCGTTAGACGGGCTGACTGCGCGAGAGTCTTTGCTCTTATTCAGATATTCCAGTGCGGCAGCAATCACCATGAATTGGTCACCGTCTGCATGTCCGAGCACGGTTTTGCTGAGGGATTCCGCCCAGGGCTCTAAACGTACGTCTTTGGACAGATCTTTCCAGTGCGGTAATTGACTGATCGGTTTAGAAATCAGTGACTCAACTTTTAAGGGATTCAGATATTTAAATGCATTATGGAAAGCGACTGCGACCATTTCTGGATTGCTCTTCATCATCGGCAACAAAAACGGCACCTGATCACGCTTCTCTTTGAGACGATGGCGCAGAACATCTTTGCCTTCAGAATCGCTGGTTAAATCTTCCAGTTCTGCCACATACACAGACTGGATATCTTGAAAATATTGGGATAATTTCACTGCAGTACTCCTGATAAATAATTCTTCCAAATCTCGCTGGCGGTTTGCAGCGGATCGTCTAGCAAATTGCGGCGCCGGTTTTCGTCGTAAGCGGCACGCGCTGCGTCGTCCGATAAGACATCATAGGCCTCTTTGCATTCATGAAATTTTTGCGGCGCAAGGGCAGAGCTGTTGCGATCTGGATGAAACTCTGCCGCCTTCAGCCGGAAGGCTTTTTTTACCTCCGCTAAAGTCGCATTTGGCGTGATCCCCAGAACAAAATAGTAGTCTGTCATGCAATCTCGTGTTGGGTTAGATGTTGCTATTGTTGAATATTCGGTTGAAACAAGTGAGTGCGATTTTGCTACTAAGCTTGTGGCACTAAGCGAAAAATTCAAATAGATTGATGGATAGCTTGCTGTTGTCGTCTGCGCTGACTGGTTTTGAACCAGTTTGATTTGTTCCGATTTGTTTTGACATTGCCCCGCATCATACCATTCTTGTGCTGGCTCATTGTTTTCAGCTATGGCAGCTTGGTTTATTTATGGATTGATTGTATAGCGATTTTGTTGTCATTTAGTTTAGATGTCCGCCAGTTTCTATGATGTCTTTTTCCAGGCTAAGGCTAGTTTGTATCGCGATCTGTAATCCTCTCACCACCGTCGCCAGCGCCATGCTGGGTGCACCTGCTGGTTGTGTACCAGCTTGTGCCACCTGCTCGGGCAGGTAAGGGATATGGATAAAGCCACCTCGCATCGTTTTGGGCTCAGTGGTTTGCGCTTCGATGACAAGCGCCCGCGTCGCCAGATGATGCATCAAGCCATAAAATAGATGGTTGCAAACAAAGGTCCCCGCAGTATTTGAGACAGCGGCGGGAATACCCGCAGCGCGAAGCTGATGCACGATGGCTTTGATCGGTAAGTTAGAAAAATAGGCCGCTGGGGCGCCGTTGACGACCGGATGATCGATCGGCTGCTCGCCTGCATTGTCGGCAATCCGCGCATCGTCGATGTTGATGGCGACGCGCTCAATCGAGATACCGCTTCTCCCGCCGGCCTGACCGACGCAGAGGACGATCGCTGGGTTGACCGCGGTAATGGCTTGTTCTAACATCGTAATCGCCTTACCGAATACGCAGGGTAGCAATTGCGTCTTGATGTTAGCTCCTTGGCAGCACCAATCGGCCAGTGCTTTGACTACCTCCCATGAGGGATTGATGCTTTGCTGATCGAAGGCGTCAAAGCCGGTAATCAGGACGACGGTCGCACTATTGTCATCATTGTGATCAATATGAGATCGGCTCAATTGGCTCAATTGAATATACTCCCCATTTTATTTTTTAAAAATGCCTCATTGTCCAATGATTATATGGACACTCTTAATATACTAGATACGAGTATATTAAGAGTCGTTTACTCAAGCTCACCGACATCGACATTATCATCAAGCTGATAGTCACCGCGGTTGAAGGCGGCGATGACTTCTTGTGATTGCTGCAAATAAGATTCTGGCACCAGAATCCGTACGCCACCCAATGCCGCGGTTAGGAGCGTATCGGTCTGCACCAGATTGTCGTCAGCGATCACGGCGGGGATGCCCGCAGCCACCAGACAACCCTGGACTATGCAAGCGTCGGTCGGGATATAGTAAGTCGCGACGGTAAATAGATTTCTGCTGAGATTGTCCTCATTCATGTCGCCTCCGGGGCTGTAGAAGTAAAAAGAGCTTAAACGCTTTTCGCGCTTAAGCTCTTTTTAATTTTTATATTGCTGCTTAGTTAGGCTGTTTAGTTAGATATCTACGCCTAAGCGTCTAGCGCATTAAAAAAAGTTAGCTAGTTTTCTTTTCCCTGGCGACAAAATACAGCAGCAATACGATTAACACATAAGGAATCATCGACAAGGCGTTTGAGTTGATACCCTCGTAGAAAGGATTATGTGCCGTTGCCCAGTCACCGATGGACTTATCAAAATTGGTCAGAATACCAGCGCTGAAAGCGATGAAGATACCGGCCAATGCACCGCCAGCAATGTAGCCTGAGGACAATAAGACACCAGAACTGCTATCGCCCGCTGCTTGCTTCTCCTCATCCGTCATTGTTTTGTAGCGATCTAGTTTGCTATTGCGACGATCTACTAGCCAGCGAATCATTCCGCCGATAAATAAGGGCGCCGAGGAGGATAAAGGCAAATACACACCAACCGCAAACGCTAGGGAAGGGATGCCAGCCATTTCTAAAATCACGGCAATCATCACGCCGAAGATCACCAGAGTCCAAGGTAATTTTTGATCCAAAATACCTTTGATGATGTAGGACATTAATACCGCTTTTGGCGCATCAAACTTGGCGACCTTGGTGCCATCCGGTAATTCTTTGTAAGTGCCGTTAATACCTGGATCAACCATATAGACAACCTTGCCAGCATTGTCTACCAGATACTTGCCAGCTGGGCCGCCGACAGTGTCGCTTTTTTGCCAGACTTTATAAGTTGCTTTATCTGCCTCAGCTTGCGTGCCGGTGAGTTGCGCTGTATCCGTCAGTTTGCTGACATCGGTGACCAGATTTGGCGCGACCTGCGCTGCGGGTACATAGGTAGTTGCGCTCTCATTGAGTTTAAGTAAGATCGGACCCAAAACCAAAGCAGAAGTCAGTGCTCCAGCCAAAATCGCAAACTGCTGCAAGCGTGGTGTTGCACCGACCAGATATCCGGTTTTTAAATCTTGTGAAGTTGAGCCAGCGTTACTCGATGCGATACAGACAATCGCGCCGACCGATAACGCCGTCACATAATATTGTCCGCCAGTCCAGCCCATCAATAAAAAGATCAGGCAGGTAAATAGCAAGGTCGCCACGGTCATGCCGGAGATCGGGTTGGAGGATGAACCAATTTCACCCGTTAAACGGGATGATACCGTCGCGAATAAAAAGCCAAACACCAAAATCAAAATCGCACCGAGGATATTCATGTGCAAAGGCGTTGCCGCGGTGATGATGGCAATAATCGCCAGCGAGCCAATGACGACCCATTTCATCGGAATATCTTGCTCAGTGCGCAAAGTGGATTTGACTGCATTAGTGGTGTTGCGCATTCCCGCAATACCTTTGGACAGGCTGCGCCAGATTGTTGGCATGGCTCGCATCAAACTGATTAAGCCACCCGCGGCAACTGCACCAGCACCAATATACAAGATGTAAGAACTGCGGATAGCGCCAGGACTCATTGCGCTAATTAGGGTCGTACCCGGGCTGACCGGCACAGTCAATGCATCACCGAAGAACTTGATCATCGGGATCAGCAAGAGATAGGACATGACGCCGCCAGCAGCCATGGTTGATGCGATACGTGGGCCAATAACATAACCAACGCCGAGTAATTCCGGCGAAATTTCTGCGCCGATTGATCCTGCTTTTAACGGTGCACCGAACGCGACTTCTGGCGTATCTTTCCAACCGCGCAAAGCGACGTTGACGATCTTATAAATCAGGCCAACACCAAAACCCGCAAAAATAATCTTGGCGCGTTTGCTGGCTTCTGCAAAAGCATTGGGATTGTCGCCTTCACCTGCTGCATCACGCGAGCTTTGATTAGCTGCGGCTTTTAATACTTCTGCGCAAGCAGTACCTTCGGGATATTTGAGTTCTAAATGTTGGTCGACAATCAAGGTGCGACGCATCGGTATCATCAATAAAATACCGAGCAAACCACCCAATACACCAACTAACATCACACGCCAGATTTCCAGATCAAAGCCCAGAATCAAAATCGCTGGCATCGTCACGCCAAGACCAAAGGCGATGGATTCACCTGCAGAGCCAGCAGTTTGGGTGATATTGTTTTCCAGAATAGTGGAATCTTTGCCACCCATTTTTTGGAATACGCGGAACAAGGTAATCGCGATCACCGACACTGGAATCGAAGCGCTGACCGTAAGGCCAACTTTTAACACCAGATACAAAGATGACGCACCAAAGATAATGCCCAGTACCACACCCATGATTAGGGCGCGGATGGTCATTTCTGGAAGTTGGGCTGATGCGGGAATGTAGGGCTTAAAGGCGGGTTGAGCAGAGGTGTCGTTTGGCATTGTTTTACCTTGGTGTCAATCTAATAAAAACTACGCAAAAAATTACGCAACATGAACTGGAAGACATTGTGTGTCCTAGCTCGTTTATTGGGAAATTCAAAAATCCGATAGATGTGCAGCGAGTTTTTTGGCTTGCGCTGTCTCTGTCAGAGAATTTTTAGAACTTACCTATTCCAGCCCGATTGGGGCAGAAGTGCTAATCGGGCATTATATGGCGACATCCCGGTAATTTCGCTCAAATTTCATGCTTGTTTAAATTTGGCAACACTGTGATGCCACGGATGACTGGATTGCGCCATGCCACCAAGGCCAGCAGCAGGGCGGCGACACCCGCAAAGCCGAGTGAGTAGCGCAAGCCAAGGTGCTCGCCCATCCAGCCGCCGATTAATGCACCGGGGCCAGCAGGTAGCAAAATCAGCCAGCGCATCGTGGACGTCATTCTGCCGAGTAGCGGTTCTGGAGTAACTGCTTGCCGCAACGCCAAAAAATTAATAAAAATCAGCACGCCACCAATAGAGAAGCACACCAGCATGATCGTGAAAGCAATCACGCCCCAGTGATCAATTGGTGCTATTGCCAGCAAAGACCAGCCAAACCCACAGATACTGATACCGAGCACCATGCAAGGGCCGGGGCCTATGCTACGGCTAATACGATGACCATAAATACTGGCGATAACAGTACCGATCCCCATGCCCATATAACTGAGACCAACAGCTTGTTCCGATAAGCCTAAAGTGCGGGTAGCAAATAAAATTTGTACGACCAGTGCCGCGTTGTAGCAAAGTTGCCAGCCACCGACGGTCGCTGCGAGTGAGACTAATAGAGGTTTATTCCAGACAAACTGAATACCTGCTTTAAGGTCATTCCAAAAATGCGCGCCCTCAATACTAGGTCTGACTTCATTGACTTTAATCCCACGTAAAATGGTGGCGGAGCTGAGCAGTAATAAGGCATCCGTCATCAGTGCCAGTGGTGCCCCCATCAGATTAATCAAGCTACCGGCAGCGGCTGGCCCCGCGATCTCTGCACCGGAGTTTGCCAGCGCATTTTTTGCAAATGCTTCTACCAGCCGCTCTCTGGGGACAATCTGGGTCAAAACGATTTGTGCGGCGGTACCTGATGTTGTATTGACTGCGCCAATAATAAAGCCGACTACATACAACCACATCATATTGATGGAACCTAACCACCAGACCAGCGGGACACTGGCGACCGCAATCGCTACCAAGATTTCACCGACGACGTACACGGGTAATTTGCGCACTCTGTCTAGCCACACCCCTGATGGCAGCGATAAAAACACAAATGGCAAGGTTTCCATAAAAGTCAAAATACCCATTTGAGTCGGCGTGGCATGCAATAAAATCGCAGCCGTCAAAGGCAGCGCCAGCATCGTCACTTGTGCACCAAGCGAGCTGATCAGTATCGACGTCCACAAACGGCGATACACCAGATCGCGTAGTAAGTCAGTAGGAGCTAAGGTGAATCTTTGTAGCAGACGCTTTTTCATATTTTTATAGTATTAAACCGAGAATTTCTATTGTCGCTGTTCCAATAGACATTCTCGGTTAAAAAAAGCCGGACAAAAAAGAGGGATGACGCTTAAAAATATTTTCGACAATTTCAGATTGTTATTAGTTAATTCCAAGCTGTAGAGCGGATATGTGCTGACTGGTATTTCGCCTCTGCTAGCGTTTACAATAGCTGCCTTAGTGAGTGTATTCGTTCACTAAGATGTTCACGCTTAAGTTAACACTTAGTTCACGCTCGGTTCACTTATATTACACAGATTACAAAGATTAGAGAACACAAACATGTTTGAAAAACCTATCGTCATGATTGACTTTGAAACCTCAGGCATGAGCCCGGAACAAGGCGGTCGCGTGACCGAAGTTGCGGCGCTGCGGATCGTTGGCGATCAGGTGGTGGATCGTTATGTATCGCTGATCAATTGTAATGTCCGCATCTCCTCTTTTATTACTGAACTGACTGGCATTACCCAAGCAATGGTCAACAAAGCACCACCAGCATCGGAGGTGATTCCTGAGCTGGTCGAGTTTATTGGTAACGATACTTTAGCCGCCCATAACGCTAGTTTTGATGAGAAATTTTTGCAGGCAGAAAGTGATCGTTTAGGTCTATGGCCTAGTTACGATGGGGTCGTGTGTTCGGTCAAATTAGCGCGCCGGGTTTTCCCTGGATTGGATAGTTATTCACTCGGTCGTCTGGCATCATCTTTGGGTATCCGCTTTGCTGGTGCGGCGCACAGGGCAGAGGCCGATGCCGAAGTCGCCTCGGCTTTGCTGTTGCGCATTGCTGCCCATTTGGGTAAACAGTACGACATGCGCAGCGTTGATCCCCGCTTGCTACAAGAAATCAATAAACTCAGTGCGGCTAAAGTCGGTGCCTTCTTAAAAAAACAGACCGCAGCACCAGAGCCAAAATCCAGCATGCTTGTGCCGGATAAAATACAAGACAAACCAGTACAGCGCTACCGCCATTACAAAGGTGGCGTGTACGAATTATTGTATGAGGCAACGCAAGAGTCGGATTTGACACCAGTGATTGTGTACCGTTCGCATAATGGTAGCATTTGGACTCGTGCTAAAGACGTGTTTTTTGAAACCATAGAAGTGGATGGTATTAAGACGCCGCGCTTCGCTTTGATTGAAGATTAGTCAGATCCTAGCGAAGCACAAATCAGACTATCCCCTGCTTTAGCGCTTTCGGTAAATCGTATTGCGCGACACGCCCAAAGCACGGGCAGCAGCAGAGACATTACCGCCATGAATTTGCAATGCAGTTTGTATGGCCTGAATTTCTAAATCCTGTAACTTACTCTTACTGATGGGCTGCACTGATTGGATGGCGTTAGCAGAGGATAAATCGTTAAAGACTGCTTGATTGATGTCAGGTGTGACATGGCTTACATGGGTGACGGACTGATCTAGTGTCGGTTGGTACTCGGTCAGCGTCGTGATTTCCTCTAAAAAATCCTCTGGTAAATGTTCACGACAAATTTCATTGTTTTCGCCAGCCATCAACATCGCCGTGCGTAAGAGGTTGTTGAGTTGGCGTAAATTGCCGGGCCAGCGGTGGTGCTTAAATAACTGCATGACATCGCTAGAAATTTGGTGGGGTTTGCCGTTTTTATGGCGCGACCGATTTTCTTCGGCCAGCATTCTTTGAGCTAGCACCGTCATATCAGAACGTTCGCGCAAAGCGGGCAGTTTTAAAACCAGACCATTCAGCCGGTAGTACAAATCCTCGCGGAATTCACCTTTGGCAATCAGCTCGCGCAGATTACGGTGGGTTGCACAGATCAGTTTTACATCGACATGAATAGATTTATTTCCACCCAGCGGCATCACGCTGCGCTCTTGCAATACCCGGAGTAATCGAGCTTGCATACTTAGGGGCATATCACCGATTTCATCTAAAAATAAAGTGCCGCCATGCGCTTGCTGGATCTTGCCGATGTTACCTTTTTTTCGTGCGCCGGTGAATGCGCCATCTTCGTAACCAAATAATTCTGATTCAATTAAGGTCTCTGGAATCGAGGCGCAATTAACTGCGATGAATGCAGCTTGTCGTCGGGATGAATCTTGATGTATTGCCTGAGCCAACAGCTCTTTGCCCGTACCTGTTTCGCCCGTGATCAGCAAGCTGATATCGTGCTCGGCGACTTTGCTGATTTTATTGATTAAATTAGCGATCAGCGGATCGCCCGTGTTTAGGGCTTTTAGTTTTGAGCTATTTGAGGGGCTATTTTGTGAACTGTAATTCGCTGCTGGATGATGGTTTTCTGAAGCCTTTTGGTAGTCTTGTCGTTCTTGTTCTTGTCCTTGCGCGTATTGTGAGAAGCTATTTTTCAGCTTAAGTTCCGCGCGTGCTGATACCCGCACTCCGCCCGGTAATGAGAGCGATAAAAATTGTGCCGTCGCGTTGCGGTAATGATCAAGCAGCGATGACAAGGCGACCCCAAACAGCGAGCTAAAGCTATGTGCAGTCAAGGACGCTAATGGCAATCCAAGCTGGAATAAAGCACTACGATTTGCCGATAAGAAACGTCCGTCTGGTGTAAAGCAGGCGATGCCTTCCATTAAGGTGCCGATAAACTCAGGTCGTGCATGGAAGTGCAGGGTGATAGCGTCTTCAAATGTGGCGGAGAACAACTGGTTCTCTATCATCTGGGCCGACATACGGACTAAGGCCATCGTATGTTTGTGAAAGCTGCGGTAGTCGCCAGTGACGTCAAGTACTCCTAACACTTTGCCCTGATAGTCAAAAATCGGCGCGGCAGAACATGTCAGAAAATGATTGGCTTGCAGATAATGATCGCTGCCGTGGATTAAAGTAGGCGCGGCCTCAACCAATGCGGTGCCGATTGCGTTGGTACCTTTGCTATGCTCTGCCCACATCACTCCCGGGCGTATCGCTACCTGATCTGCTTTTTGTAAAAAATCTTGGTCGCCAAACGCATGCAAGATGTGGCCGTTAGCATCTGTCAGCAAGACCATGCTGTGGGTATCAATAATCTGCTCGTAGAGCGTTTCCATCACTGGTAGCGCATAGGTGTGCAAAGCATGATTTTGTTCCATCAGCAGCGCCAGTTCTTTATTGCTTAAACTGCTGAAGTCAGGTGCGGCTTTACGCTCTACACCATAAGCGGCGGAGCGCAAGTGCGACGCGGCTAATAATTCGGGATGGGTTCCGGCAGAGATAAATCTGTCGGATTGGCTGGGTGATAGCGGTGTCGCTTGCGCACCGTCGTTGCCTCGCTCCATGATCTGGCGCATTTCTGGACTCCGTATAGAGGATGGGTCTGTATGCTTTTTTTAATCGTTGTAATGGAAACTTCTAAAAACCCCTTAATCGAGCGCATCGCGTTGTTGTAAAGCCTCGCAATACCGACGTATTGCTACGTCGAGGTGGCAACTCTGCCTAGCGCTGCATCTCGATTAAGGGTTTTTACAAGATTCCTAATGTAACACTACTGATTTATTTTCGCATCCGCTTGCTGGTCCCTACATCAGTACACTTTGGCAAACTTTTAAAATATTTAATATTTATTTATACTGAGGGTAAGTATATTTAATTGTCCAAGTATTATATGGTCTATAGGCCGTTTTTTATAAAAAATAGGGGGAGTATCTTCATTTTTACGCGTAATTACTGAGTGATTTACTAGCAAAATGGTGCTGTCATTCACTGGTGCAGAGTCGCCCGTATTTTTAGAGCACCACCAAAACATTACTGGAATGGCATAACTTTTGCGTAACATGCCCCAGCAGCACGTAGTGTGTACCTCGGTGTTCCAAATTGTCACAATAAAATCAGGAGATAAAGATGGCTATCGGTTTCAATATAAATGGCAAAGCAGTATCGTCCAGTTCGGAAGTGGATACCCCGTTGTTGTGGGTAATCCGTGATGAACTTGGTTTGACCGGGACGAAATTTGGCTGTGGCATGGCGCTTTGCGGCGCTTGCACTGTGCATCTGGATGGCGTGCCCGTCCGCTCTTGCCAGACGCCGGTATCGTCGGTCAAAGGTAAAAAAATTGCTACCATCGAATCACTCTCTGCGGACAATTCCCACGTATTACAAAAAGCCTGGATCGCGCACGACGTGCCGCAATGTGGCTACTGCCAATCGGGCCAACTGATGAGCGCCGCTGCTTTGCTGGCCTCGAATAAAAACCCCAGCGATACCGATATCGACAACGCCATGAGCGGTAACATCTGCCGCTGTGGAACCTATAACCGTATTCGTGCTGCGATTAAGTCTGCCGCTGCCGAAATGCGTAAAACAGCTTAAGGGGCGCGCCATGACAACTACTAGACGCAGTTTCCTTAAAACTTCCGCTTTAGCTGGTGGTGGCTTGATGCTTGGCATCAGCTTACCAAGTATCGTCGGTGTAAGTGACGCTCAGGCAGCGGGTACTTTATATACCCCGAATGCATGGGTACACATCGCTGACGACAATACGATTACCTTGATCTCCGCCCGTTCTGAAATGGGGCAGGGCGTGTACACCTCGATGCCGATGTTGATTGCAGAAGAGCTGGATGTTGAGCTGAAAAATATCAAGGTAGAAATTGCTCCTCCCAACGCTGCTTACACCAATAGTTTGCTCGGTGCACAAATCACCGGCGGCTCTACCTCAGTACGTGACGCATGGGAAAAATTGCGCATAGGCGGTGCCCAGGTCCGTATGATGCTGGTATCTGCCGCAGCGAATAAATGGGGCGTTGATGCCGCCAAGTTAAGCACCAGCAATGGTATGGTCAAAGGTCCTGACGGTAAGCAAGCCAGCTATGGCGAACTGGCTGAAGCGGCATCCAAATTACCGGTTCCTAAAGATGTCGTGTTGCGTGATCCTAAAGATTTTAAGATCATCGGCAAAGCGACTAAACGCTTAGATACACCGAATAAAGTGAACGGCAAAATCCAATATGGGATTGATGTTGTCTTGCCTGATATGGTGTACGCATCCTTAGAGCAGTGCCCGGTGATTGGTGGCACGGTCAAGAGCTATGACGCGACCAAAGCGCGTAGCATGCCCGGCGTGATTGATGTGGTGCAGATACCCGATGGCGTCGCCGTGGTAGCGAACAGCTACTGGCGTGCGAAAAAAGCACGTGAGACTTTAGTTGTTCAGTGGGATGAAGGTAGTGTTGCAAAATTGAACAATGCCAACATGATGGCGGGTATCCGCGCCGCTGCCGCGACCGGTAAAAAAATTAGCATTAAAAAAACCGGTGGTGATGTTGATGTCGCCATGAAGGGCGCAGCCAAAACACTGAAGGCAGAATACAGCTCGCCTTTGTTAGCGCATGCAACCTTGGAGCCGATGAACTTTACGGCCGACTTCAAAGACGGTAAATGTTTGTTGATCGGACCTACTCAGTTCCAGCAAGGCGCGCAAGGTGCCGTCGCTGCCGCATTGGCGATCAAGCCAGAAGACATCACGCTTAAAACGACCTTCCTTGGCGGTGGTTTTGGTCGTCGCCTGGAATTAGACTTCATCGTGCAGGCGGCGCAGATTTCTAAAGCGGTTGGCAAGCCTGTCAAACTGTTATGGACGCGTGAGGATGATACGACGCATGATTTCTATCGTCCTATGGCGCTCAACCGGATGGCAGCAGGGCTGGATGCGAAAGGTAAACCGGTTGCACTGACGTTTGAATTGACCTCACAGTCCGTGACCCAGCGTGCATTTGGCTTGCCAAAAGATACGCTCGATCCGTTTATGGCAGAAGCCTCAGTCGTGCCGTATGACATTCCAAACATGACGCAAGACTTGTACATCCATGATGCGGGTTTGCGTGTCGGTTACTGGCGCTCAGTCAGCCATGCACTGAATGCATTTCCGAATGAGAGTTTTGTCGATGAAATGGCGAAAGCTGCAGGTAAAGACCCTTATGCTTTCCGTATGTCGCTGCTGGACAAGCAACCGCGTTTCGCCAACATCTTAAAACAGGCAGCAACTAAAGCAGGCTGGGGCAAGCCCTTGCCAGCCGGCCATAAGCTGGGTATTGCGTTGATGGAGGGCTACGATACTTATATGGCGCAAATTGCCGAGATATCCGTCAATAAAGCGCATGAAATCAAAGTGCATAAAGTTACGGTAGTGGCTGATCTCGGGCACATGGTCAATCCCGATACGGTCGAGGCACAAATCCAGTCCAGCATTGCCTTCGGACTGACTGCCGCCTTGTATGGTGACATTACCTTGGAAAATGGACGCGTGCAGCAAACCAACTTCCATAACTATCCCGTCTTACGCATGGTTGAAATGCCTAAGATCAATGTGACCTTAGTACAAAGCACCGAAAAACCAGGCGGTATAGGTGAACCGGCAACTGCATTGATCGGGCCGGCCGTAGCGAATGCCTTATTCGCTGCTACTGGCAAACGCTTGCGTAGCTTGCCTTTGACACCAGAGAAAATCGCTGCCGCATAGCAATTGCGCAATGAAGAGCGACTAAGTGGATTCAGCGTAGAATAATTCACTTAGTCGTATTTCATCCACTATCTCATCCACTATTTAGCGATTTCATCCTGCATACCTTATGCGGTTTCCAAGGCAAAAATGGCCTGTAAGCCGCATAAGCACTGCACCCTCATTTTGGATTGTCATGGACAGTATTGATCTGGAAGTGCTAAAAGCCTGCGCCTTATGGCTACAGGCCGGACGCAAATGCGAGTTGGTTACCGTCATCAAAACCTGGGGTTCTAGTCCCAGACCAGAAGGTGCCATGTTGGCGATTTGTGATGACGGACAAGTAGTCGGCTCCGTTTCTGGCGGTTGTATCGAAGACGATTTGATTGAGCGTGTCCGGCAAGAAGGCATACAACGAACCTTGCCAGAGATAGTCACTTACGGCATCACCGCCGATGAAGCGCATCGCTTCGGCTTGCCTTGTGGCGGCACGATACAACTAGCATTAGAACCTTTATCCGCGCACAGCCGGATTACAGAATTACTACAAAGATTAGCGCAACATGAGTTGGTGGCGCGCAGATTAGATTTGCATACTGGTGAGGTCAGACTCGATCTTGCGAAGTCGGCGATGAGCTTACAGATTTCAGAAACAGCACTTACGACGATACATGGCCCACGCTGGCGTTTGCTGATTATCGGTGCCGGGCAACTGTCCCGCTTCCTCGCCAGCATTGCGGTCGGCATGGATTACCATGTCACCGTTTGCGACCCCAGAGAAGAATACCGAGCAGGATGGCAAGTAGAAGGCGTACAAGTCGTGCACGCCATGCCAGATGATCTGGTGCAGGAGATGCAATTAGACAGCCGCAGCGCAGTGGTCGCCTTAACTCATGATCCCAAGCTGGACGATTTAGCGCTGATGGAAGCTTTAAAATCCGATGCTTTCTATGTCGGTGCCATCGGCTCCCGCGCCAACAACAGCAAGCGGCGAGAAAGACTCAAAGAATTCGACGTCAGCGATGCGCAACTCGCAAAACTGCATGGCCCGATTGGTCTATACATCGGCAGCAAAACTCCGGCAGAAATTGCGATCTCCATTTTGGCTGAAATGACCGCGGTGAAGAACAATATTCATTTGCCGGTAGAAGTGCAGGTTGAGTATGCCAAGCATGCGTCCAATCAAGTCTCTAGTGAGCCAGTCTGCGTCATTGGGACGCCGTGATATGTCATAGACACAGATGATTTGTTGATGTTAGTTGGAGGTGGATGTGTCAGATATTGATACTGTAGCACTGTCCTAATTATCTATTTCGCCACAATTTTTTTCCTAAACTACTACTTGGGTAGTGACTTAATTTCAAGACGGTGGCTTGTTGAAGGGGTTTGGCGGTTGGTTAATTATCCCCGCGATTTCGATTGTTATCGCACCATTTTCAATGCTATCGGATTTAGTGCAGTCTCTGAATATCTATGGAATGGATCAATGGATCTCTTTTTCAACCGTTGGCAATACCCTTTACCATCCTTACCGCATTCCGTTACTACTATTTGAACTGATCGTTAATATCGGTGGATTTACTTTTTCAACCTTGCTGGTTGTGCTGTTCTTTAAGCAACGTCGGAGTGCGCCTGCAGTCTTCATTGCGTTCTCGCTATCAATGATTATTATCCGGCTGCTTGACATGCTGTTATCAGCAAAAATACATCAAGCGGCCGCGGTAACGATGAGCAAAGATTGGATGGCCTTAGCAAAGGACACGATTGCTGGTTTGTTATGGAGTATGTATTTCCTGAAATCAGATCGGGTCAGAAACACTTTTACTCAGTTGTACAAGCAAGCAAACTCTACATCTGCGCATCAAACCTTATCGATAATTTCTCAAGATAGCAAAACAGCGCCAGACGAGTCAGCCATAGCTCAAGCCGATAGCACTGCATCCCGTTCGACTGGTACTTTATAAAAACCAGAAAAGGCTACATGTCAGGACTTAATCAAGTCGTTAAAATTTAGGTATTCCATGATCAGTATTGAGATCATGGAATACGCCGACTTGAGTAAAGCTAGTTCCAAACAAATCGTGTTTAATTTCTATCCGTATATTAAACTGATTTGGATTGTCATTTCGGTGGCAAAGGTAGGTCTTTCCCGGCGTTAGTATGCTGGGTATAGAAATGCGGTAGCCAAAGACTTCCCAAAAATAGCCATCGCTAGTGAAATGTAAATCACCCTCTTGCACGCGTAGCAGTAATTTCATACCCAGCCCCATACCGACATATTCTAAGACTTCGCCTTTTTCGCTTTCTTTCATATACGACGTAAATTGTATGGGTTTGCGTCCGTGTAGCCGATAAATCCGCTGCTTGAAAATGGAGGGGCAATCTGGTTTTGAATAGACTTGAATATCTACTGGAAAATTTGCATCATTGTATGGAATGAGCGCGCCTTTAATCATTGGCATGGTCAGAAAACCCAGTAATTTTCCGAACTTAGAGCATTTCAGTTCGCTTAGATGACCGACATAGTGTAATGGCTGATTTGGCGTTGGATTTTTTGCAAAACGGGCCTGAATATCTGGATGAAGTTCTAACCATTCTGCACCTAATATTTTTTTAAATAATTCGCCCTCTGATGGAGTCGTCGCGATATTGGTCATGTAGAGAATATTGTTATCGAAGTTAAGCGCCAGTATTTTAGGCGGCTATAGGGGGCTAATTTTTATCCTTAAAAGCGAGCTATGTTGAGTTTAATTCATATACTCACCAAAATTTCCACCAGGATTTCGGTCTCATCTGATCTTTTGTTTTTGGACGAGCTTCAGTTTCCCCGAGAACAGCAATCTTTTGTTTAAACTTGGTATCAGCAGCTTCACTTTTTGCCGACATTTGGCGGGATAACTCTTTCTGTAGCGCAGTGCTGGCGGTTAAATTGGCAATGACAAACTTTTCGCCCACAGGTGATGAATAAAATTTAATGATATTCGATAGTTCTGCTGTCGTTAAACTTGAAGAATACACGCGGTTCATAGTAAGTAAATAATCGTTGCTAGTATATTCACAGGATTCGTTGAAATAATCCTCATATGCGCTTACTACCTCTGGCCAGAGCTTGGATTGGGGCGTGATTCCCCTAAAATAATTCGGCTGTTCTTTTACAATACTATTTGGAGTACGCGATTTTGCCCCCTCTTTACATAGGACGATACTATCTTCAATTAAATTACGATATTTCATTAAAACGATGAGTTGATTTGCTTGTCGAATGCGAGTGTTCTCCTTTTCTTCAGTCGGCGATTTTATTAATGCAGATGGAATCTTGATTGGATTATCTTGATTAATTTCTTTATTGAGAGTTGTGGTTTTAGCTTGCTGATAAGACAGCACAGATTGATTGACACGCTTTGTCGACAACTGATGGCTGAATTCTGCAAGTGCTATTTTGATGTTCTCTCCGACAAAAATACCTGGATCTGATGGTGTGTAATCATCTTCCTTTTCTCGTGCTGCTATGAGCGGTTTTGCAAGGTTAAATGCATCAACAAAAGAATCAGTTTTTTGTAGCGCCTCATCAAAATAGGCCTGACCAAAATAGGTGAAATCTGCTTCGTTACTACAGCCGAATGAGGTCTTGTCTGCCGCCGCCGAGGTAATGATTAAAGTATTAGAGTCCTTTAGCTTGTCAATAAATCCTCCTGAATAGCACGCCGATATGACGATTACTCTTCGCTTGATACCTGATTCATTTAGCATGTCTCGCAAACGCTCGGGATTCAGATCGTTGAACTGCATCGACCCAAAATCTAGAGAGAATTTATGATCTTTTGATCCATGCGATGTCATATATAAAAACAGAATGTCTTTATTCTTATCCATCGACTCACTTATTTTTTTTAGTGATCGCGATAAGCTAGTTGTGCTGGCAATTGGCGATGTAGTTGCTGTCTTTGAATTATTGATCAACGTTATAGAGTGTCCAGATGTACCAAAGCGTTTTTTAAATAGCTCTTCAACGTAATGGACTTCTTTCATGAAAACGTCTTGATCAGAATACCCAGCCACGCCCACGAAAAACAGCACAGGAGTCTTTTGGTTACTGGGCATAACCGCTGCCAGTTCCTGCTCAAGCAAATTTGGTTGTAAATAAAATACGTTCTCACTTTCTAAAATATGGCGTTGTTCGTAAAAATTTCTCGATATTTCTGGGTCATACGGTTTTCTCCAAAGTGTTTTGTATTGCATGACTTGTGAAGAAGTACCACATATAAGTAAGACCGGCAGCAATAAGATAATCCTTCGTATTCCTTTAATTTCAAGCAATCTTATTGCGGCAAGTCCGCATGCCAATGCGAACCACATATCTGTAGCGCTACTGGCCCATTGGCCAATCAGGCCTTTAACAAACTGCCGACTAAGTATCCAATTTAATAATTGAAAACTCATCTCGTATGGAATTGTGAGTAAGCAAAACACGACTAAAAGCGATAATGTCTTGTCAGATTGATTCGCAGACAAGGTCATTGCCCAAGCGACAATGATCATCATTGGTAAGGTAAATATTGCTCCAGGTAAGCCAAACCAATTGAATTCGCCAGTAAAACCGATATGAACAAAATCCAAGGAAAATAATAGTGTTAAGTGAATGGCTGTCAAAAGTACGACTTGCGACCAGCTCACATAGAGTTCTTCCTTTGAAAAACGCAAAAATAATACTGCACGCAAGCCAATTTTGAGATTGGATATAAATGCGTTATCGCGAGAACTGTTATCTGCGGTCGGAATATTGTTCATTAGATAAAAACATCCTTAGATCAAGTTTTTTGCTCTTAGCCTTTGCAAAATAATAGGTAAGTGCGGCGTTTAGAATTGCTTATTTCTTGCTAATGTTAACTTTATCATTTGGCATGCTAATAGACGAAATATTAATGAACTCTAAAATGGAAATAGGTAATTTTTGTATCTGGCGGATGTTCGGCTTTTTTTTCCGGGATTAGTGCGGACAATTAGCCTGTCGATATCGTCTTGAATCGATCTTAAAATAAAAACATCCGGTAACAAGATGAAATTTGAACCCGATTTCGCGTAAAATCCTATCCAAAATCAAACCAACCTGGGTAGAAAACACATGAGTATTAAAGCCGATAAATGGATACGCCGTATGGCGCAAGAGCACGCCATGATTGAGCCGTTTGAGCCAGGGCAGGTGCGTTTGCGTGGTGAGGAAAAGATTGTTAGTTACGGTACTTCTTCTTATGGTTATGATATTCGTTGCGCCGACGAGTTTAAGATTTTTACTAATATCAACAGCACAATCGTCGATCCTAAGAATTTTGATGAGAAGTCGTTTGTCGACTTTAAAGGCGATGTCTGCATCATTCCGCCAAATTCATTCGCACTTGCCAGAACGATGGAATACTTTCGCATTCCGCGTAGTGTGTTGACGATCTGCCTTGGTAAGTCAACCTATGCACGTTGCGGCATCATCGTGAATGTGACGCCATTTGAGCCAGAGTGGGAAGGTTATGTGACTTTGGAATTCTCTAATACGACGCCATTGCCAGCCAAGATTTATGCGGGTGAGGGTTGTGCTCAGGTCTTGTTTTTTGAGAGCGATGAAATTTGCGAAACATCGTACAAAGATCGTGGCGGAAAATACCAAGGTCAGCAGGGCGTTACTTTGCCGAGGGCATAATTTCTGCGGTAGTCGCATTCAAAACACACTTCATCAAACACATTAGTGCGCCAGAACCGGCGCGCTAATGTCGTGCCTAATATGCCTCTGTTTTGGTTCGCCGTTCAGTCCTCAACTTACTCCAAATTCGAGCCGACTTTGTCGGTTCAGGCTGCCGCCCGCTAAGCTGTTGGCCAATTTACGTTTGAGCGCATTATGTTGATACCTTACTTACCTGCCTAGCAATATATTCTTGAAACGATTGATGCCTAGGTGTATCGTCCTTAGCTCATAAAGCCTAAGTTCTGGTTAGTAAAATTTTTGATGTTCGGGAAGACGTCGCTGATTTGCGTAGCGCTAAGGCCAAACCAGCTAGCTAGTGTTGCACCGTACTGATCAACCGAGAACTGCGGCAACAAACTACCTGAGCCTACGTCTTGCGTATGTTTTAGTCCAGTGACGGGAAAGGTTCCATAAATATTTTTTCCTTTGACTGCGCCACCGACGATAAAGTGGTGAGAACCCCAGCCGTGGTCGGTGCCGTCGCCATTGCTGGTAAAGGTACGACCAAAATCGGATGCGGTAAATAGCGTGGCTGCGCTACGCATGTCGCTGCCTTGCAGATTGCCCATGACGCCATCGAAATAAGCAATAGCGTGCGAAAGCCTTGCCATCAGATCAGCTTGATTAGCGCGCTGAAAATCATGCGTATCGAAGCCGCCCATACTGACAAAGAACACTTGCCGTTTTGCACCCAAAGCATTGCGACCGGCGATGATGCGAGCCACAGTTTGCAATTGCACGGCTAATGAATTAGTCGCCAATACACCGGTATTAGGATTGGTATATTGGGTTGGATTGGGCACACCAGTTGGACCCGCAACTGCCATTGCCGGGCTAAGTATGCTTTGCGCATTGATGGAGCGATTGGTGACTGCTGCGTGTTCCTTTTGAAACAAGTGCGGATTGTCGGCAGTGATAATTGCTTTCAGCGGATTGGCACCTGCCGTTGATCCAAACAGGGCACCACTAAGGCCACCGATCGGTACCGCACCTGAGGAGCTGATTTGATATTGATTGACTGTTTTACCCGCTAAAAAAACGGCATTGCCAGAGGCCGAGATGGAGGTAAAAATCGGGTTGCTATTATTCGCCACCATCAAGTCACCCATGCGCCCGCCCCAACCATACGCCGCACCTTCTGGCGCGTAGGCTTGCCATAGGGATTGCTGATCATTGTGCGAGAACAGTTTGGGAGGCAATGGCACGCTGGCCGCTCTATATTGCGCTAAGGTCGTTGGTACGATCAGCGGCGCAACATTGCTGATGATTGCCGCCCGGCCGCTGTCAAACAAGCCTTTTAGTTCAACCAAATTAGGGTGCAGCGCAAAGCTACGCCCGGCTTGCGTCGTCGTCGGCGTGATTGGTATTACGCCGCCTGGCGTACCAACTGCCGGCAATGCGATGGAGCCAGTGTCCGTGGTCGTTCTTACTGAAAGATATTGGGTCCACGAGGTGCTGTCTGTCGCCAGCACCGTGTTGCCGTGGTCGTTACCGCCATTCATAAACAGGCAGATCAAGGCCTTGTAATCTGTGGGTGCAGATTGCGCTGCGGCAGATGCCATGGTAGCGAGGTTGATCGCGAAAGGGGCAGTGGTTGCGCCGACGACCGATAACATCGATGACATACGCAAAAATTCACGACGAGAAGCATTCATTTTATGGCTCATGTTGGGCTCCGCTTATTTTTGTACGATGTATTCGGGGGACGCCATCGTCAGAAAAATACTGAGATAGACACGATTTTTTCTGGCGGTGTCGGCCGCAGTGGTGCTGGTCGTCGAGATCGCAACCGAGTTGACCGCAGCCAGTATCTGGTTACGCAAAGTGGCGCTCATCTGGTTAGATGTCAGCAGCAGACTTACCTGATCTAGTAGTTTGTCCGGTGTATCGGCCAGTGCAATCAAACTGGAATAATCGGCGGTGACATCGCGTGAAGATCCTGTGCCATTCTGGATGACATCGCGCATAAAATTTAAATATCCGACGACTGAGGTTTCGCCGGTGATTTGGAATTCGGGTGCGACCAGCTCAGGTGTTGCACTAGCCAGGCTGGTATTGGGTGGAACATAACCAGGACGATAAAAATTGAATACCGATGAGGAGCGCATTGGTGTCTGGCCTAATGCGCTGAGCGGATCATCCAAACTACCTAACAAGAAGCGTTTGGATGCAGAGCTTGCATTAAATGCGCGCATCCAATTTGCCAGACGGATGACCGGTTCACGCAATTTTCCGGCAGTCGTTGTGCTGCTACTGACATCAGTACGTGCTTCTGTATCTAACAAAACAGCTTTAATAATCGCCTTCATATCACCGCGCACACCTTGGCCGTTGTCCGCAAATACAGCAGCGACTCTGCCAACATATTGCGGACTAGGGTTGCTGGTGACCAGACGTTGTATGAGCTGTTTACTGAAAAATGGCGCGGCATTGTTATGGTTAAACAGACGATCTAACGCAGTTTTTAAACTTGCCTCTGGATTAGGCGTTGATTGGGCGGGAACGGTGACACCTAAAAAAGCTTTTTCAGAGGTGGAATGATATTTGGGATAACTCTGCATTGGTTGCCAATCGCGATTGGCGTCCGGTGTGCCGCCAAAAAAACGGCTGTCCGACTTGTCTGGTCCAGCCCAGCTCCAGCCGGTAAATACTTTAGCCATGCCAGTAATATCGGTGTTGGTATAGGTTTCTATCGGTTTGCCATTGTTCAGTTTTAATGAACCATCCGGATTTAATTCATATAAACCGATAGTCAGCAACTGCATTACTTCACGGGCGTAATTTTCATCTGGGGTTTGTGTACCTGATTCTTTTTGGTTGCGTAATGAAGTCAGGTAAATCCCCATCATTGGATGCAAGCTGACGTTTTCTAGCAAGCTGCGAAAATTGCCAAAGGCATTTGTGCCCAAAGTGTCGTAATAAGAAGCTACACCGCGCGGGAAGTTTGCAACCGTGCTGTCCTGGAACGAGACTACAAAAATTTGTGATAGTGCAAAGGTGACACGCTGGCGTAATTGATCTTTACCCGTAATGGCTTGCTGCCAGAATGACTCAAAGAATTGATTTTGACTAATCGTGGTACCTGTTGGCAGAGTCGCGCTGATGCTATCCATATAGTTACGGTGCAAGGTTTGTGGAATAGCAAACTGCGTATCAATCCAACTGCTGTAGCCGCTAGTGACGACGCTGTTGATATCCGTTGTAGTTGCACCGAAGCTTGCTTGTCCTAACATCCGCGCTGCTTGCGCCTGAGTCGGCGGCACGATTGCCACTGGCGGCGGCGATGTTCCCCCTCCAGTACCAGTTCCACTATTGCTATTACTGGTGTCACTACCGCCACCACCTCCGCAAGAGGTCAGTAATGCTACGAGGGCGCTAGTTGCGGCCAGTTTTATCAAGCGATACGGCATGATACATCTCCGTTGTAGGTAGTTTTGAGAGGCTTAAGATGTCTGAATTTATACAAAATCAATTCATGGTGAAAAGAGAATAAAAGCCCTCTCCTTTCATTCTCCTTTAGTACAGTTTGCAGTAATTTCACTATACTCCCCCATAATTTAGAAATAGTTAATCTACCGACCAACATATACGTGGGGAATTAATAATACTGTACGGAGTATAAAATATAATGTGATTTTGCCGCAGAAAAAACAGCGATGCAGATGTGTTTTTCTGCATTCTACTGTCGTATTGTTTAATGCTTATTACTAGGGTTAAGGTAGCTTACAACAAAAATCAGTTAGTTTGATACTTTCTGATACATTAGCATAAATTTTCATGTGGAAATAAATTCTAGTGGTAACCAATAAAATCCTGAGTAAAGCAATGCAGATTTAAGGACAAAATACAACAGAGAGAAAGAGGGATGTGAGCTAAACTGCTATCAGATTTTTATTCTATTTCAGCCAGAGTTTGATGTACAAAAGCGGACAAAATTAATTTAGATTGCGTTGGGACATCGACAAATTCAAAACCATAGCGATATTCATCCCCAGTCTCTGTTGGAGAAATTGATCTTAATATAACGTTGAGTACCAGATACTCATCATTGCCAGCAGCGTTGACTTTAAATTTGATGGTACCAAGATCATTCTTTTTACCGATTAATTTTTTGAGCACGCCAGAGCTACCTCCCATACTTAAATCACCTAGTGTTGCAGCGGCAGTTTGCTCCGGATCTCCTATGCTGACGGCTGCAATAATCTTTACGTTAGCGCGGGAGTTTTGTCGTATCGTCGTACAACGTACTTGTTTAGGATAAGACAGATGGAGATAGGCATAGGGCGTAAACACCGATTTGATCGCGGAGGCAGTAAAGGCATACGCTTTTTTGCCAGGGAAAGCCCGCACGATAAAGGTTTGTCCATCTCTTATTAACGCACCTTTGCCATCAATCATCGGTGGGCTCACAATGATCGATTTGTTTTTAACAAAACCGATCAGGCGCACGGTATACCTGAGAGCGGCATTATCATGCACTTGCAGATAGAAAATTTCTCCAACATGCCAGCGCACGCTGTCCAATTCCATTAACTCATCTTTATTCAACTCGGATACGGGCGGTTTTGCGACGGTCGACGGTGGTTTGCTTAAAGTGGAAATAGGAGGTGAGGATTTTTTTCCGACATCTGCCCAGGTCGTATCTGAGCAATAGCCGTTTTCAATCAAATCTGCTAATTGCCTTTCGCTATTCACGATGCAACCAGAATCGAGCAATAAATTACCCCATGCGTCGTAAATCGGCCAAGGTGATGCTTCACCAACTTTGATTTCTGTTTTTTTAATCGGTACTAATGTGGACAATTCATTCATGCAATACCTTTGCCGCTCATAAAGAGTTGAGCTTTATTGTATCCTGAAAAACAAAATATAAAGACAGGACTTACGCAAAACCGTCCCAGCCGCGTTACATCGCCTGAGATATAAAAAAGCACTTGCGCTTACAAGTGCTTTTTTTCTCAATGCGTAATCGCAGTGAACATTGAACCCCAACTTCGTCTCAAATGATTCTTAGTTGAGTCTCAACTTATTCACTAAGTTCGGCACCTAATCTGACGCAATCGACAAAATAGCCGCGTTTTCCATCCACTTCTGCTTTTACTAAACCATGGCAGTCGGTTTCAAAGCCAGGAAATTTCTCGTTAAAGTCACGAACAAATTTGAGGTAATCAACAATGGTTTTATTGAAGCGTTCACCTGGAATCAACAAAGGAATACCTGGTGGGTAAGGCGTCAATAAAATCGCTGTGACGCGACCTTCCAGATCATTGATGGCAACCCTTTCTATCTCACGATGTGCCATTTTGGCAAAGGCATCAGACGGTTTCATCGCTGGTTGCATGTCGGACAAATACATCTCGGTTGTCAGGCGGGCGACGTCACTGGCTTTATATACTTCATGAATGCTTTGTGATAAATCCTTCAGACCAATTTGTTCATAACGTGGATTGGCCGTAGCGAATTCTGGCAAGATGCGCCACATCGGCTGATTCTTGTCGTAATCGTCTTTAAACTGCTGTAAAGCTGTCAGCAAAGTATTCCAACGACCTTTGGTGATACCAATGGTGAACATAATAAAGAAGGAATACAAACCCGCTTTTTCGACAATAACGCCGTGTTCTGCAAGATACTTGGTGACGATCGACGCAGGAATACCTGTTGCGCTAAAGTTCCCTTCCAACGATAGACCTGGCGTAACAATCGTTGCCTTGATCGGGTCCAGCATGTTGAAGCCTGGTGCAAGTTTACCAAAGCCATGCCAGTCATCTTCGGCATTAATCATCCAGTCGTCGCGCGATGCCATGCCATTTTCTGACAAGGTATCTGGACCCCAGACCTGGAACCACCAATCTTTGCCCCATTCTTGATCTACCTTGCGCATGGCGCGGCGGAAATCTAGCGCTTCTAAGATAGATTCCTCAACCAAGGCGGTACCGCCTGGAGCTTCCATCATCGCTGCTGCGACGTCGCACGAGGCAATGATAGAGTATTGCGGTGAGGTTGATGTGTGCATCAGATAGGCTTCGTTAAAACTGTCTTTATCGAGTTTGACTGTTTCTGACTCACGCACCAAAATTTGCGATGCCTGCGAAATACCGGCCAGCAGTTTGTGCGTTGATTGGGTAGAAAAAATCATCGATTTTTTAGCACGCGGACGGTCTTTGCCAATCGCATGCATGTCTTGATAAAACGGATGGAAAGTCGCATGTGGCAACCAGGCTTCATCAAAATGAAGCGTGTCGATTTCGCCATCCAGCAAATCTTTGAGTGTCTCTACGTTGTACAACACGCCATCATAGGTGGATTGGGTGATTGTCAGGATACGTGGTTTTTTGTTCTTCGCATTGCGTGCAAAGGGATTAGCTTCAATCTTTTTACGGATGCTTTCCATGCTGAATTCTTCCAGCGGAATAGGGCCGATAATGCCAAGGTGATTACGGGTTGGCATCAGAAAAACCGGAATCGCGCCGCACATAATAATGGAGTGCAAAATCGACTTATGGCAGTTACGATCCACCACGACGATGTCGCCGGGAGCTACGGTGGAATGCCACACCATCTTATTGCTGGTGCTGGTGCCGTTGGTGACAAAATAGCAGTGATCGGCATTAAAAATACGTGCTGCATTGCGCTCAGATGCGGCAACCGGACCGGTATGATCCAGCAATTGCCCCAGTTCTTCGACTGCATTACAAACGTCGGCACGCAGCATGTTTTCACCAAAAAATTGATGAAACATCTGGCCGATAGGTGATTTTAAAAATGCGACGCCACCGGAGTGACCAGGGCAATGCCATGAATACGAACCATCATTCGCGTAATGCACCAGCGCGCGGAAAAACGGCGGTGACAAACCATCTAAGTAAGATTTGGCTTCACGGATAATATGACGTGCGACGAACTCTGGCGTATCTTCAAACATGTGAATAAAGCCATGTAGCTCACGCAGAATATCGTTAGGGATATGGCGTGAAGTACGGGTTTCGCCATACAAATAAATCGGGATATCGGCATTTTTGTATCGGATTTCTTCGACAAAGGCACGCAGGGATTTAAGTGCATGGTCTGTTTCTTCATCGGTACCATCGCCAAATTCTTCATCGTCAATGGACAGAATAAAAGCCGAGGCGCGCGATTGTTGCTGCGCAAATTGCGACAAATCGCCATAGCTGGTTACGCCCAGCACTTCCATGCCTTCTTTTTCCATCGCGTCTGCAAGAGCGCGTATGCCAAGGCCAGAGGTATTTTCGGAACGGAAATCTTCGTCAATGATGACGATGGGGAAGCGGAATTTCATGAGGTCTCCAGAGAGCTGTTACGGGGAGACGCCTGGGCAAGTGAGTCCGGAAACAGATTGATGTCCGGGTTGGATCAACCGCTTGCGCGCCGAAAAATTCAAAGACCGAATTTTCTCAGATATGAGGGTGGAAATGTGAAAAAAAATCCCCAATAAGGACGATTAGGAAAAAATTTCATCCTGTCGTCATATTGAGGGAATATTACCAACGCTTGACCGTATGCTCTGTACTTAATCAGTATTCTGCTAAGCAGGCAGTCAAACTGTTTTAGAAGCGGTAGCTGGCAGCAGAAAATATCGTAATTGGTGCTTTTTCAAATACAAATGGACTCTTGCTGGCATCGCCCGTCAAATATTTAACGGATGCACCGGTCGTCAATGACCAGTTGGAATCAATATTCCAGTTCCAGCTGGCACCTACTTTAACATCGGTAAAACCAGCAGATGGCGCATACGGTGTGTAACCGCTGTTGGCAGATTGCGTCGGTGTCACCCCAAAATAAGATTGCATATAGGATGTATTTGCCCAATTGGCACCAAAACTTGCGGATAAACGGTGATGCGTGTTGAGGGAGGTTGTTGCACGCCCACCCAAGCTAAGTTGTACCCCGTTGTGATCTATGCCTGAGCCGTAGCGTAGGGATGAGCTTAAAGAATAATTTTGGTTGACCACATAGTTGACGAAAGCACCAGGCTCAATCGCTGAATCGACATCGCCCAAGCCGCGGAGCTTGCTGGATTTGGATTCATCACGAGCGGCTTCTACGGTCATTCTCAAACCATATTGCAGGCTGGGATCTTTAGAGAAGTTGTAGCCAAGACCAGAAATCGAGCTAAGGAATATGCCATTTCTCCATTGTGCATCAAATAGCGGTGCTGCAAATACGCGACGCTCATCGGATCCGGTGTAACGGGGGGCAGATATGGCAGCAGCACCGAGTGAAAAATTTACATCTTTCGGTAGGTAAGTGCTGGGAACTAACTGTGCAAACTCGGAGGTTTGTGCCTGTGCTGACAATGCTGTCGCCAGAAAAAGTAGGGCAGTGGGTAGTATTTTTTTCATTGTGTATCCTGTAAGTATCTCAGCGACAGTAACTATTCATCGTAACTCTTTATCGCCACGCTTTACTTCACTACTCAGATATGCAACCAGGCCAGTCCTGCCAATATTACGCCCACTCCGGCAACGCCATATGAACCATATTGTAACCACTTTTTCTTGGTCAACAGAGTGATGGCCGCTAAAGAAATCGCAATTTGCACAGCGGTCATGGCTTGCGCCCAACGATGATGCTGATGCAGAGCTTCTTCCGATTTCTTATCCCATTCTGAGGATTCTGCTTCTAATTTCTCTGCATTTTTCTTGATTTCTTCTTTTTCAACTTCATAGCGTGCGACCTTGGCTTTATATTTCTCTACATCAATGCCGGGTAAGACCATCGCTAGTTCAGATAAGTTCTGTTTACTCGATTTTGCCTGGTAAAAGTTCCATTGATTGGAGGCTTCGGTTTTTTTGATCGCGGCTTCGTTCTTAAACATTGCTGCGTCATTTTGCGTAGCGCCGCCTTCAAAGCCAAACAATGCGCCAACGGTCGCCATGATGGCAGTCATGACGGCAATTTTGCCCGCAAAACTATCGTTGCTATGGGCTGCATGTTCTAACTCGTGGTCGTGTGGTCCGTGGACGTGAAATTCTGAATCTGACATGAGTATTTTTCTGATTTAATTATTTCTTTGATAAGTGACAAAAGCATAATCCAGCTGGCTTTTCTCAGAATGATGTTGTTCGCTGCTGATCTTTGTCCATTCCTGCGCTTCGATCAGGGGGAAAAAAGCGTCACAATTAAAAGTTTGTTGTATTTCTGTAATGATCAGTTTATTTGCAAACGGTAAGGCTTGTTGATAAATTTCTGCGCCGCCGATGATAAACGCCTGTTCATTTTTGGCGTTATCTTGGGTCTTATCTTTTAGCAAAGCCAGCGCTGCCTCTAATGAGGAAACGCATTCAACGCCCTCATGCGACCAAGCTGGGTTGCGAGAGATCACAATATTGCGGCGGTTTGGCAAGGCTCTGCCGATTGAATCAAAGGTTTTTCGCCCCATCACGATCGCGTGACCGCTGGTGGTATTTTTAAAATGTGCCAAATCCTCTGGCAAATGCCAGGGCAGCGTGTTGTTGACGCCAATGCCGCGCTGGAGATCAGTCGCAACAATAATTGTGAAGGATGACATGCTGATGAAATCTCTGATTAGACTGCGACAGGCGCTTTAATATGCGGGTGAAATTGGTAATCTGCGATCTCAAAATCCTCAAATTTATAATCAAAAATCGATTCCGGATGACGCTTGATGATCAGTTTTGGCGGCGCAAAGGTGTCGCGTGATAACTGCTCTGCGACCTGATCCATGTGGTTTGAATACAAATGGCAATCGCCGCCGGTCCAGATAAATTCCCCGACATCTAAACCTGTTTGTTGCGCCACCATATGGGTCAGCAAAGCGTATGAGGCAATATTAAACGGCACACCTAAAAAAATATCGGCACTGCGCTGGTATAACTGGCAAGAGAGCTTTCCATCCGCCACATAAAACTGGAATAAGGCATGGCAGGGCGGCAGCTTCATCTGCGGAATATCAGCTACATTCCAGGCAGATACAATCAAGCGGCGCGAGTCCGGGTTGCTTTTGATTTGTGCGATGAGCTGGCTGATCTGATCGATATGAGTACCGTCCGGCGCTGGCCAGTTACGCCATTGCGAGCCATAGACCGGACCCAGATTACCATTCTCGTCCGCCCATTCATCCCAGATCGAGACGCCGTTGTCCCTCAGATATTTGGTATTAGTCGAGCCGGCCAAGAACCAGATCAGTTCATGGATGATAGATTTCAGATGTAGTTTTTTGGTTGTTACCAATGGAAAGCCTTGTTGCAGGTCAAATCGCATTTGGTAGCCAAAAACTGACACGGTGCCGGTGCCGGTGCGGTCAGTTTTGGTAGTGCCATGTTGTTGCACATGGCGCATGAAGTCGAGGTATTGGCGCATAATGAGCTTTGGAAATTTTTGTGAGATTGTAACGGTTTACCGACTAACATATGAACAAATACATAAATATCTAGATACTCCCCATATTATTTCTATAAAACGTCGAAATAACTAGGGAATGACTGGGTAGCTTAAATATACAGATAGGGAGTATATGTGTGGCGAAAGCTCATGGTTGTAAAGCACCACATGAGCACAGCTGATAATACACAAACTTATTGCGCATTACCGATAGATCAGTTGTTTAACAGAGGATTGGCTGAGTTAGCTTGTCCTGGTGCAACCAGCGGGATGCTGATTTCAAATCTGGCACCTTTACCTGGCTCGCTAGAAACACGGATTTCACCACCGAGCACGTTACTGACGATATTAAAAGTGATGGACAGCCCAAGACCGCTGCCACCTTGACCAAATTTGGTGGTAAAGAATGGCTCGAATACGCGCTTAATGACCTCCGGTGCGATACCTTTGCCGTTATCTTCAAACACGATCAATACGTGGTCGCCCTGACGGTGCGCCTTGCAATACATGCGCCCCTCAGGTAAGCCATCCAGGCCATGATTGACTGCGTTGTTGACCAGATTAGTGAAGACTTGACCCAGAGGGCCGGGATAGCTGTCTAGCTGAATATTTCCAGGAATATCCAGTTCTAGTGTGAACGGCGTTTTGCGCAAACTGGAGTTGAGTAATGCAGCTAATTCTTGCAAGGTAATCAGTAAGCCAAACTGACGTCGCTGGGCACTCGATTGGTCTACCGCGACTTGTTTAAAATCGCCGACTAAACGAGCTGCATGTTGTAAGCCACGTAGCAATAATTTAGTCGACTCATTTGCGGTATTGGTATAACGAGTCAAATCGGATTTGCGCATAGCGCCAGCGTTCATCAGGCCCGTCAGTTGTTTGGTTTCTTCTTCTAAGGTGCTGGCAACCAACAGGCAATTGCCAAGAGGCGTATTCAGTTCATGGGCGACACCTGCAACCATGGAGCCGAGTGCCGCCATGCGCTCAACGCGAGCCAGTTCATTTTGCGCGTTGTTGACATTATTGAGCGCAGTCTCGAGCGTGAGATTGAGGGTTTCTAATTCTTGTGTACGCTGCTTAACCTTGGATTCCAGCGTGCCTGAATATTCAAGTAATTGCTGATTCTTCACTTCAAGTTCTGAGAAAGATCTTTGTAGTGCTTGCCGGGTCGCTTCCAAGCTGAGCGCCAGATGACCGAGTTCATCTTCTCGCTTAAACGAGATAGGCTCATTGAGCTGGCCATTGGCCAGCCGGTCTGACTCAGTCATCAGGAGTTTAATCGGCTGAACCAAGCGCCATTGCAATACCAGCAAAATAAATACCACCGCAACAATCAACGAGACCAAGGCTGAGCTGGCATAGCGTTTGAATTCTGAGGCCAGATTTTCTCGCAAGATATCCTCGGCCAACGTCAGTTCTACTTCACCGATGACTTGCTCACCGTGTTTGATATTCCGTTTCTCGACTTTAAACGGTCCTTCTTGTGATTTTCTGCGAGTGTCATTTCTAATAAATTCTTTATGATCGGGCAGGGTAACTACACGGATTTCTGCCACCCGTGGGTCGGAATACACCACTTCGCTGGATACTTTGGCGATTTCAGGCGTAATTTGCCAGAGAGGTTCGCTCAATATAACGGCGAGGATATCAGCCAGGCGCTGGTGATCAGCAGTGGTACGTTCGCGCGCTACCGACTCGATGCTGATTTGGTAATAAGGGATGAGAATAACAAACGGTGCAAGCAAGCCAAAAACTACGGCAAGGATAATAGCCAGCCTTAAGGTGAGCCGACCGCGAACCGCAGAAAGAAGATGTTGAAACTGCATTGCAAGATCCTTGTGCATCACTTCTTGTTAGCGAGTGCTACTGGAATACTCATGGATGTCTCAATATCGACGACAACCAGAGCCTTAGCGCATGTGATCTCTGTACTAGCTTCTGCTACCGTCAACACGTACACCATCAAGCAAAAAAACGCACTTGCATGGAAGGGGAAGCAGATTTAAATGACGCAAGAGAATCTAATCAAGCATTTTATTGATACTAAAATACTTTTTACGCTTAAGCAAGAAACTCACTTTGCTAATAGCCGCAAAAAATACAATTGACCGAGAGAAATCAAGCGCAGTGAATTTAAGCTAACTCTATTTACCGCATTAATGCACATTGACGTGCATTAATTTGCATTAACGCAGATTGCCAGTGTGTCCTAAAGAATATCTACCCGGCTGAGGCCAGACGGTGAGACCGTGTGGCTCTTGTCCGACAGCGATCTGGATGACCGCACCAGATGTTGTGTCAATCCGGTAGACCACGTCATCGAAGCGGCCAGACAGCCATAAGAATTTGCCATCAACGCTGACGTTACCCATGTCGGGGCTACCACCGCCTGGAATCGGCCATTGTGCTACGACTTTTTCGCTAGCGAAATCGATGACTGTGACACCACCTTTGCCACGACGTTTGCCGTGGATTTTGTGGGTGCCGCGGTTGGCGACATACAGTTGTTTGCCGTCACGGCTCGGATATATACCGTGCGCGCCCAAACCGGTCGGGATAAAGCCGACTTCTTTAAATGCTTCGCCATCAACGATATGCACACCGTCCGCATCCATATCGGCGATATAAAAACGCTTACCGTCGGGAGAACTGCGAATATCCTGTGGCATACCTTTCGCTGAGGTGCAAATTTCGCTGCCGGCAGGGCCGTTCAGTGCAGCTGCATCCGCGCCTTCTTTAAAGCGGGTCCGAGGCACGTTTAATTTTAAATAGCCTTGTACCTTGCGGTTGACCAGATCAATTTTTGCCACGCTGCCTTCGAACTCGCAGGTAAACAATGCATAGCGCCCGTCAATTGAAAAATCTGCATGGTTAATGCCGCCGCATTTAGGTGCATCAATCGTGTATTGCAATGCCATTGTTTGCGGATCGCGGAAATCCAGCCGGTGCAAAGCCTCTGCAACCACAATCGCTGATTTTCCATCCGGCGTGAAATACATATTGTAGGGATCGTCCACCGGCACGGATTTGCCGGGTTTGCTGGTGCGGGGATCAATCGGTGTCAGGCTGCCGTTATTGCTGCGTTCGGCGTTATTGGCGACCCAGAGTGTACGCAAATCCCATGCTGGAACTACGTGTTGCGGGGCGATGCCAACTTTGAATTTGCTGACGACTTTCATGCTGGCCGGATCGATCACGTACACGTCGTTTGAACGCAGGTTAGGGACGTAAACACGCTCCAGATGATCACTGACAACGGGGCTTAAACGCGTGCTGCCGCTCTCGCTGTACAGATTGCGTGGGTCGATTACCGCTGGCATGCCTGGTACCGTCGCTATGGCTGCTGGTAACGCGTTGACCGTTGCGGGAGCGGCCGAGGTGGCAGGTGCGCCGATGACTTGGGTCGCCATCGTGATACCCACTCCAGCGACAACAACGATTGCTGTAGATACGAGACTGACTTTGAGTTTGCTGGCAGATAATTTTGCAGACGTTTTATTCAGATTCAACATTATTTCCTTTGCTTGCGCTTACTTATTTACGCTTATTTGTGCTTATTTACGTTTGTTAATCGTAGCGTCCTCATGCTCGCGCAAGGCTGCGCGGATGGCATTGACGGAAGTTTCTACAATACGCTGTACACCTAATTGTCCCAATTCTACGGTGGCGCGTCGCGGGTCGCCGTACACGCCGTCTTGCGGTCCCGGCTTCGCGGCACGAGCAAGAGCTTCAGTGCGCACCATGGATTTATCAACTGCCAGCATCAATGCGGTATCCGCCAGACCGGCATGAGTACCGATTTCTGCTTCGCTAAAACCGCGACTCTTTAAATCTGCGACATAAGCGGTCTGGGTAATTCGGTAATAATCCAGCAAGGCAATCACCCGGCAGCCAGGATCATTGGCCCATTCGCGATTGAGTTTGGTGGCGACTTTGTCCTCATTTTTTTGGTAACCGCCATGATCACCCAAAAAGATGACATGACGAAAACCATGTTGTTTAAAACTACGGGCAGTTGCCTCCAGAATCGATTCAAAAGTCGCATCGGGAATCGAAATCGTTCCGGTAAATCGCATGTGCGCGACTGGCGGATGAATCGATCCTTCAGGCACATAACTGATCACGGGTGCTACCACAGTATTGCCGAGTTTTTGCGCGATTTGTCTGGATAGCACATAGGCGCGGGTATTGTGTTTGCCGAGCGCAATATACGGGCCGCTTTGTTCAGTACCACCGATCGGCACCAGAATCGTGGTCGCGCCAGCAGCAATTTTGTCGCGTAGTTCAGATGATGACATCTCATCGATATTGACAATCATATTGTCGGAGCTGCTTGCTGCTACATTGGCCACATTGGCTGCGTGGGCTGGCAATGTGCTTGTCAGCAAACAGCTTAAAAGTGAGAAGGCCAAAATTGTGCAAAGGAGTTGCCCGCGTTTCAATGGATGCATCAGCATAATGACTCGGTAGTAGGCGATACGATTATCGCTGTATGTGTGAGCTGTTTCTCCACCGGAGATGCCATTTCAATAGGGATGCTAATTTTGATGAATACTCGTTTCATGTAGCGCTTATGAAGTGCAGTAACTAGTACAGATCGATCTAAAGTCATCTGAACCGGCGGTTGCCGAAAGGCCTCTATTATAGGCGTTTGGGTTTGATGAACTGGCAGATCGCGAGGCTCGTTTAAGAATTTATTGATTCTGCTTAATTAAATTAGAAAAAATCCATGCTGTAGCGAGAAATTTTTTGATGGACATAGCTCGACTGGTGATTTCTAAATAGTCGTTGAAAGCCTGAAATTAGTCCCGATTTTTTTCGGCTATTTTAATAGCTTTACCGTACTTTCAGAACAATACTACCCCTGTGTATTGTTTAATCGTCCAAGGAAACCTTGGGCAATCTAGTATTGTTGCTGAAAATAATGGGGAGTTTATGCTTATGGAAGCAATTAACGGGCTTCGTCTATCCATGCCATCTGGATTCCTTCCAGAATTTTTTCGCCAGAATGTTGCGGATCGTCGTTAAATTCTGCCAGCTCACAGACCCAACGATGCAGGTCAGTGAAGCGTATTGTCAGCGGATCAATATCCGGAAACTTATCGTACAGCACTTCTGCTATTTGCTGAGAGTCTATCCATTTCATGATGCGCTCCTCATTTCTGGCAACGAGTTTAATGATTCTCGCGTGCGTGATTGATCGTATATTTCGGGATTTCTATCGTGATGTCTTGCTTGCCGAGTTTGACCTGGCATGACAAGCGGGAATTTGCTTCTAGTCCCCAGGCCGCATCGAGCAAGTCTTCTTCGTCCTCAGTTGAACCGTTTAAGGATTTAAATCCTTCGCGTATGACCACATGGCAAGTGGTACAGGCGCAAGACATCTCGCAGGCATGTTCTATTTCTACATCGCTTTCTACTAGCGCTTCACACAGAGATTTTCCTTCTTCGGCTTCGATCACTGCGCCATCTGGGCAGAGTACAGGATGAGGTAAAACGATAATTTGTGGCATGGTGTTCTCTATTCTTTTCTCAATAATGACATTAGTGCAGATGACAGATCGCTTGTAAGTTGTGTGCAATGCAGTGTGAAATGCAGTTTGCAACAGAGCTCACAAGAGCTTAAATGTCGTCTAATTTTTTTCCAGATAAGGCAGTACGTACGCTTTGATCCATGCGTCTCGCAGCAAATTCTTCAGTACCATCCGCCAACGCCGTAATCGCTGCTTTTAAAACATTGTGGTCGCTACCTTGCGCTTGCTGGCGTACTGCATCCATCAGGCCTGCAATCGCGGTTTTTTCGGTTTCGGATAAAAGCTGAGCGTCACCTTGCAGTGCTGATTCAGTCGCCAGTAAAATACGTTCGGCTTCGACTTGCTCTTCTTTCAGTGCGCGTAGTTGCATGTCACCTTCTGCCGAGGCAAAAGAGTCTTGCAACATGCGGGCAACCTCATCGTCACCCAAGCCGTAAGATGGCTTGACCGTGATTGAGGCTTCAACACCAGAACGTAGCTCGCGTGCGGCGACCGATAACAAGCCATCAGCATCGACCTGGTACGTAATGCGGATGCGCGCTGCACCGGCTGCCATCGGTGGAATGCCGCGCAGCTCAAAGCGTGCAAGGGAGCGACAATCGCTGACTAGCTCGCGTTCGCCTTGTACGATATGGATCGCTAACGCAGTCTGACCATCTTTAAACGTCGTAAATTCTTGTGCCCGTGCGCACGGGATAGTCGAATTACGTGGGATGACTTTTTCTGCCAGTCCACCCATGGTTTCCACCCCCAAAGAGAGTGGGATAACGTCGAGTAGTAACCAGTCATCGCCGGGTGCGCGGTTGCCCGCCAGCAGATTGGCTTGAATCGCGGCGCCGAGCGCGACCACTTTGTCCGGATCGATATTGGCCAGCGGTGTCGTCTGAAAAAAATCACCAACCGCTTTGCGCACATGCGGCATGCGGGTAGCGCCGCCTACCATGACGACGCCATCGATATCATCGATCGTCAGCCCGGCGTCACGCAGCGCTTTTTTACATGGTGCGATCGTTTTAGCCACCAGCGTTTGCGTGATCTCAACAAACTGAGCCGCACTGACGGTGACATGGACTTGTTCGCCTGATTCTAGTACCGCATCGATCATGGTCGAATTTTTGGTCGATAGAATTTCTTTGGCTTCGCGCGATTTCACCATCAGCAAACGGGTATCGCTATCGGACAAGGGCGCTAGTTGCGCTTGCTGGGCGATCCAGCAAAATAAGCGGTGATCAAAATCATCACCGCCTAATGCAGAGTCACCGCCGGTCGCCTGAACCTCAAACACACCTTTGCTCATGCGTAAGATGGAGATGTCAAAAGTGCCACCACCGAGGTCATACACAGCAAAAATGCCTTCTGACGCATTGTCCAGACCATAGGCAATTGCAGCGGCGGTAGGTTCATTCAGCAGACGCAATACATTTAACCCAGCGAGTTTTGCCGCATCTTTGGTTGCTTGTCTTTGCGCATCATCAAAATAAGCGGGGACGGTAATGACCGCACCGACCAGGTCGTCACCCAGCGCGTCTTCTGCCTGCTGCCGCAAAGTTGCCAAAATCTGAGCCGAAATTTCTACCGGACTTTTAATTCCCGCTACGGTTTTCACTTGCACCATACCTGGCACGTCGTGGAAGTCGTACGGCAAATTTTCTGCGTGGGCAATATCTTTCAGCCCGCGTCCCATAAAGCGCTTGGCTGAAATGATCGTATTCTTAGGATCTATCGTTTGCGCCTCTTGTGCCTTATAGCCAATATGCGCATGACCGTTGGGCAAATAGCGCACCACCGATGGCAGTAGAGCGCGACCCTGCTCATCATTCAACACTTCGGGAATGCTGTTACGTACGGTCGCTACCAGCGAGTTGGTGGTGCCAAGATCAATCCCCACAGCCAGACGATGCTGATGCGGCGCGGTGGACATGCCTGGTTCTGAAATCTGAAGTAGTGCCATTTGTGTTGATCGCTTGATGTTTACAATTAGTTGACTAATATTTTGACTTTTTCTGACGCGATATTCTGCGTCAGCGATTTATTGTGTGGTCGAGGTGATGATATAAACCGGTTTCGAGCATGTATTTTGCTGTTTTATTCGCTTTGACTCAACTTTGCCTGTTTTGCCTTGCCGCTACTTTGTTTTGCAGAAGGCTCGTTTTTGGAGCTAACTCTTAGGGCTAACGAGGTAAACAATGACGTCAACGATACCGCATTGTTAGGTCATGATTGCCGATTGTGCTGCATTCATTCGGTGAATTGCGGTTGTACTTGATGGCGACGACGATCGTCTCTAGATCAATACACTCCCTAATAATTTTATCAAAAACGCCAGATTGTCCAATCATTCATTGGGCTATTAAAACATACTTACTGCCAGTATATTTTTTGTCCCAAGGAAAAAATTGACTGTAATCGAAAAAAAAGGTGATCCATACTCACCTGATTTTTGTGACACTGAATCTGCTATGCCAAAATTCAATCGATCCTCAATCCAATTTTTTAATCTTCAGCAGCGGCAATATCGGCTCGAAATTTTTCCAAAAACATGCAAGCACGTATCAATTGTGCTGCCTGGGCGAAGTTCTGTTGATCTAGCACTTGCCCGACCTCTGCTAGTTGCGCTTTCAGTGCTGCACTGAGTTCACTTTCTAATGCGCTCAATGCCGGTTGATCATCAGATTGTCTTGCATCATCAAATGCTTCACGCCATTCCATTTGTTGCATTAAAAATGTTGCCGGCATAGCTGTATTGGACTCTGTCTGCAAATCCACACCATGTAACTCGCACAAATAAGTTGCCCGTTTCAGCGGTTTTTTTAGCGTCTGGTAAGCCTCATTGGCACGGGTCGCCCACTGCATAGCGACACGTTTTTCTGCATCGCTGGCTTGCACAAATTTATCAGGATGCACTTTGGATTGTACTTCACGGTAAGCCGCGTCAAGCTGGGACTGATCCAGTGTAAATTGCTGTGGCAACTGGAACAGATCGAAATGATTTTGCATCCGCTGTAATTACTTTCTGATGTTAAATCTTAGAGGTCTGCTTTAAATATTTAAATATTTAAATACGGAAGCTTTCGCCGCAACCACATTCGTCTTTCATGTTGGGATTGCGGAATTTAAAGCCTTCGTTCAGACCTTCACGGGCAAAATCCAGCTCGGTGCCGTCGATATAAGGCAAGCTTTTTGGATCGACAAACACTCTGACACCATGTGACTCGAATACCTGATCATCACTGCCGATCTCGTCCACATACTCCAGCTTGTAGGCCATGCCCGAGCAGCCAGTCGTGCGCACCCCAAAGCGTAGGCCTATGCCTTTACCACGGCGTTCCATGTAACGGCTGACATGCTTAGCCGCTTTTTCTGTCAATGTGATTGCCATCTTGGTTCCTGTTGAATCAAATGTACCGACGCCTGAAAACTAGGCGCTTTGTTCAGTTGCGTGCTTAGTTTTGTAATCTAATACAGCGGCCTTGATCGCATCTTCTGCCAGAATCGAGCAGTGGATTTTGACTGGAGGCAGCGCCAACTCTTCGGCGATATGGGTATTTTTGATATCCAGAGCCTGATCCAAAGTTTTGCCTTTGACCCATTCAGTTACCAGCGAGGATGATGCAATCGCTGAGCCGCAGCCATAAGTTTTGAACTTGGCGTCTTGAATGATGCCATCTGCACCAACCTTGATTTGCAACTTCATCACGTCGCCGCATGCTGGCGCACCGACCATGCCGGTGCCGATAGTATCGTCACCTTTGTCAAACGCACCGACGTTACGTGGATTCTCGTAGTGATCCAATACTTTTTCTGAATATGCCATTTTGATACTCCTAGTAGGTTCGCTGCGGAATTAGTGGGCAGCCCACTGAATAGAGCTGATGTCTATTCCGTCCTTGTACATATCCCACAATGGTGACAGCTCGCGCAGTTTGGCCACTTTGGTTTTGATCAGGTTGATCGTAAAATCAATATCTTCTTCTGTCGTAAAGCGACCAATCGTAAAGCGGATTGAACTGTGTGCGAGTTCGTCGCTACGACCTAGGGCGCGTAATACGTATGACGGCTCCAGACTGGCGGAGGTACAAGCCGAGCCGGATGACACCGCGATCTCTTTAATTGCCATGATCAGCGATTCGCCTTCGACATAATTGAAGCTGACGTTCAGGTTGTGCGGAACACGATGATCCATATCGCCGTTGACGTAAGTTTCTTCAATATCTTTCAAGCCATTTGCCAGACGATCGCGCAGGAAACGGATGCGTGTCAGTTCGCTTTCCATTTCTTCTTTCGCGATACGGAAGGCTTCGCCCATACCAGCGATCTGGTGTGTTGCCAAGGTGCCAGAGCGCATGCCACGTTCGTGACCGCCGCCATGGATTTGCGCTTCAATGCGGACGCGTGGTTTGCGACGTACATACAAAGCACCAATCCCTTTTGGACCGTAGGTTTTGTGCGCACTGAAACTCATCAGATCGACTTTAGTTTTTTCCAGGTCAATTTCGATTTTGCCTGTGGCTTGTGCCGCGTCGCAGTGGAAAATGATACCTTTAGAGCGGCATAGTTCGCCGATAGCATCAATCGGTTGAATCACGCCGATCTCATTGTTGACATACATAACAGAGACCAAAATCGTGTCCGGACGAAGCGCTTCTTGCAGTTGCTCAATCGTGATCAAACCATTTTCTTGTGGTTGCAAATAGGTCGCTTCAAAGCCCTGGCGCTCTAATTCACGCACGGTATCCAAGGTTGCCTTGTGCTCGGTTTTGATCGTGATAATGTGCTTGCCTTTGGTTTTATAAAACTGTGCTGCACCTTTTAATGCGAGGTTGATACTTTCCGTCGCACCCGAAGTCCAGACGATTTCACGTGGGTCTGCGTTGACCAAGGCTGCCACATGGCCACGCGCCTCTTCAACGGCTTTCTCTGCATCCCAGCCGTACATATGGCTGCGTGATGCCGGATTGCCGAACTGCGCACGCAAGTAAGGAATCATTTTATCTGCAACACGCGGGTCGACTGGCGTTGTCGCCGAGTAGTCCATGTAAATAGGGAAGTGCGGTGCCAGTATGGTGTCGATCAAGCTTTTTTCCAGCGGGGCGTTCATTGTGATACTCCAAAATTACTGCGGGTTCAATAGACGATATGTTCGTAGATCAATAATGGATCAGGGCTCTATATAATGGATCACGGCTCTATACATTGGCCGGTTGGACGTGAACAGTTTTATGCTGAACGACAACCACCGGTTTTTCTGCGTTTCTTTGTTGCTGTTGATTAACCAGATCTTGTAGTGAGACAGAATCAAGATAATCCACCATTTTTACATTCAGTGTTGCCCACAATTCGTGGGTCATGCAATGGATGCCATTACTCTGTTCACTGCCATGGCAATTACCTTTGCCGCCGCATTGGGTCGCATCCAAGGCTTCATCGACAGCGATAATAATGTCGGCGACGGTGATTTTTTGTGCTTTGCGCGCCAGCGTATAGCCGCCACCTGGACCGCGTACGGATTCGACGATTTCATGGCGACGCAATTTACCGAATAACTGTTCCAGATAGGAAAGAGAAATATCTTGCCTCTGGCTAATGCCAGCTAAGGTGACAGGACCTTTATCTTGGCGCAAAGCCAGATCGATCATTGCTGTCACAGCGAAACGGCCTTTGGTGGTCAGGCGCATGAGTGGTTTGCTCCAGGCGAAAATTCGATTGCTGTTTTAGTGAAAAATCACTAATTAGCTCAAACAGTGATGAGGTAAAGCTTGAGCGATTGACTCAAGTATAGCAAACTTGAGTGAATTTGTCAGGTATAGGCTTAAATTAGGAATTGACGCACATGCGGGTTCTGGGATTTTATCTAAAACTGAGACTGGGTATGCCTTTGCCGGCAGCCGATTTGATTATTTCTTACCGGCTCTACTTTATAAATTTTTTTGCTTGTTAGTTGTTTCCCGATTGCAAGTAAATCTGTTCTAGTTTTTCTCTTGCCCAAGGTGTTTTACGCAAAAATTTGAGGCTGGATTTAATGCTGGGATCAAGCTCAAAGCAGCGAATGCTGAGCTGTTGTGCCAAGCCTTCCCAGCCATATTGTTCTACCAGTTTGGTCAGAATTGATTCCAGGGTAATGCCATCTAAGCTGATTTTTTGTACTGTGTTGTTCATCGTGTTTTATTAAAAAATTATTTAAACCGGAATTAATTTAAGACAATATCAGCGCGATCCTCGTTGCATATGGATGTCATCTACGGCTGTCAAATACGGCAAATCAAAGGCAATAAATCAACATCTTTACGGTATGTACCAGAGTTCTGGCCGATTCAGCGGTAGTTTATTTGGGCTGATAAGAGGATTTTTTAGTTTGATGATGGTTCTGTTTTTAAGATTGATATTTTTAATTGTGGCTTGGTGGTACTTCAAAAAAATTTTTTCAAACTCACCGGTTTTTATCATTTCCTCTAAACCTTGTTGTATATCTTCAGCCAGCTTGGGATTACGGGGACTGACAAAAAAGTAATAGGCTGATTGATAATGTAATGCGATATGCGTATCAATATGCAGGTTCTGCTCGGGATGCGCTTTATATTCATTCTCTACTTCAACAATCGAGCGAGGAAAATACATGAATCTTCCCGCCTCCAACATAGAAAAAAGTGGTTCGTAGGTCGTAGAAACTTCTACCGGCAAGCCATTACTTTTCAGGATGCCGACATCTGGCCAATCTTGCTCCTGACCTGCGGACAAAGCGGCCAATGCTTTGATCGATTTAATCTCTTTAAAAATATCGCTATTTTCTCTCGTTACGATCGGAATTCTCCACCCGATCAGACCTTTGTCGATGGGGATTCTTACCGGTATTAATTGCGCCTCACGCTCGTCCGTCGTCATGGTCCATAAAATATCAATCAGGCCAGACGCTGCCGTCATTTCATAGATTGATCTACCTTGCTGCATTTTTGCAATGCTGGGTATTAGGCGATAATTATTATCAGAATTTTTTAATGCAGTTCTGAGCAATTCAAGCACATATTTATTGTGTGGATCGTTGGTTGCGACCGAAGCTGGATAGCGAATTTGTACAGTCGGTTTAGCAATGGCGATCACTTGGCTGGCCAGACAGATCAGGCAGATGGCGAGAGAAATTGAGTAGGGTAAGCGTTTGATTAACATGAACTAGGTACTTGTTAAAAACGAGCTAAAGCCACGTTGTAGGCCAAATACGCTTTTCGTTCTTCTGTGTAATCCCACCAAGGCAGAGCGGGTGCGCCTTCCATAAAACGTACTACTGATATGAAGGTGTCGATCACACAGGGATCGTGCCTCGCATTTGTGAGAATGCACAATTCATCATACATGGCATACGGATCTCGCCCCTTGAGTTGTTCTGGTCGCTCTATACCGAGCAAGCGTAAATCACCCGCGCAGGCTTTACCTACATTGGGCAAATCTTCTAGCTTACGGATTTTTTCTCTTGGTGGCTTAGGCATATCAAAAAAAGAGATTAAGGGACAAATGGCTGTTTAAAAATTTAAGGACGATACCAAAGCTCAGGTTTATTCAACGGCAATTTTTCTGTCGAGAGCAAAGGATTAGTTAGCTCTATGACGATTCTTTGTTTAATGTTGGCTTGCTTAATTGTTACTTGCAGATGTTTTTGAAATATTTTTTCAAAGCTACCATTTTTGATCATTTCTTCAAGACCATTCTGAAGATCTTCTGCCATCTTACGCTCACGTGGCGTGACAAAAAAATACATCGCTGCCGGATAGTGCAAGATGATATTTTTGTCTATCGCAAGGCCATGCTTGGGATGGGATTCGACTTCTTTTTGAATTTCAAATACTGACCGTGGAAAATAATCGAATCGCCCAGCTTTAAGCATATTAAATAAAGGCTCGTAAGAAGTAGACGTATTCACTAACAAACCGTTATTTTTTAAAATTGCAACGTCTGGCCAGTCAAGCTCTTGTCCTGCGATAAATGCATTTAAATCTTTTATCGATTTTACGTTACGAAGTAAATCACTATTTTGCATTGTCACCAGCGGAATACGCCAACCAATCAAGCCTTTATCGATGGGGATTCGGATGGGAATTAATTGCGTCTCGCGCTCATTGGTTGTCATTGTCCACAGGATATCTATCCCGCCAGTGCCAGTCGTCATCTCATAAATTGCTCGCGCCTGCTGCATAGGATCTTCATTGGCTATCAGCTGATATGACTGGCCGCTATGTTTTATCGCTTGCCGTAATAGCTCCAGAATATATTCACCCTGGGGATCATATAGTGCAGAGAGACGAGGGTAGCGAATAATCTGAGTCGTCTGTGCGGATACGCAAGCAGGTTCCGCCAAATATAAAAACAGAGTAAAAATAGAGAGCAACTGCTTGATAGACATCGGAGATCACCTATGAAGTTGTTCTGCTGCTGAATGTTGTAATACATTAAGAGATTAGTTTAATCTGCTTACTCATTGATGAGTAGGTGAATGTATCTTTTATGTTAAACCGAGATTTTCATTAGGCGCACCAAAGCTGCTATTTGAGTACTGACGGCGCATTTCCCGTCATTTTTTTTGATGCTCTTCGTTGCTAATGGCTAGCTATGCGTACCTAAATCAGACTAAATTCGCTTCAAAACTGCCTCGAAAAGTAGATTCGTCATCAGCGCAAATCCTGATGAAAAATCTCGGTTAAAAAAAACCACCAACAAAGCGGCGGTTTTAAAAAGAAGTAAATATTGATCAGATATCGAAACTAATACCTTGTGCCAATGGCAGTGAATTACTGTAATTGATGGTGTTGGTTGATCTGCGCATATACGCTTTCCAGGAGTCGGAGCCAGATTCGCGACCGCCGCCGGTTTCTTTTTCACCACCAAATGCACCGCCGATTTCTGCGCCTGACGGACCGATGTTGACGTTGGCAATACCGCAATCGCTGCCACTGTCAGACATAAAGCGTTCTGCTTCCCGCATGTCAGTGGTGAATATAGAAGACGACAAACCTTGCGGTACTTCGTTGTTCCAGTCAATCGCTTGTTGCAGATCGGTATAGCGCACGATGTACATAATTGGCGCGAAGGTTTCATGATGCATGCTGAGAGTTTGCGTTGGCATTTCTACTAATGCAGGCCGCACATAAAAACCGTTTTCGCATCCTTCAATTGTCACCCGTTCGCCACCAAACACTTTGCCTTGTTCTGCACTGGCCGTTGCGAGTGCCGTTTGCATTGCATCAAATGCTGCGCTGTCAACCAGTGGTCCGATCAATGTGGATTTGCTACCCGGATTGCCGATTGGCAGATCTGCGTAAATTCTCTTCAAGCGTGGTATCAAGGCGTCATACACGCTGTTGTGTACGAACAGGCGACGCAGGGTAGTGCAGCGCTGTCCCGCAGTGCCAACGGCGGAGAAAGTAATGCCGCGAACTGCCATTTCCAGATCAGCGCTTTCAGCGATGATCATGGCGTTGTTGCCACCCAGCTCTAGGATGGTACGGGTCAGACGTTTGGCGCAGGCTTCAGCTACCTGACGACCCATACGTGTGCTGCCAGTTGCGCTCACCAATGCAACACGTTTGTCGTTCACCATTTGTGCGCCAGTGCTACGGTCACCGATAATTAGTTCTGCCAAGCCTTCCGGAGCGTCGCTACCAAATTTTGCGACGGCTTTCATAAATAAAGCGTGGGTTGCGATTGCAGTCAGAGGTGTTTTTTCTGAGGGTTTCCAGGTCACGCTGTTACCGCAAACGAAGGCTAATGCCGCGTTCCATGCCCATACTGCAACCGGGAAGTTGAAGGCAGAAATGACACCAACGACACCAAGCGGATGCCAGACTTCCATCATGCGATGGCCTGGACGTTCTGATGCAATAGTTAGGCCATATAACTGGCGCGACAAACCAACTGCGAAGTCGCAGATGTCGATCATTTCTTGTACTTCGCCTAAACCTTCTTGAAGAATTTTGCCGGCTTCTAAAGTCACTACCAGACCGAGTTGTTCTTTATGCTGGCGTAGTTCTTCACCGAACAAGCGGACTAACTCTCCACGACGTGGCGCTGGCACATTACGCCAGTGCAAAAAGGCTGCTTGCGCACGAGTGATTTTGGCATGCACCTGGTCTGAATTATCTGCTCGCAAAGTGGCGAGAGTAGCGCCATCGATTGGCGAAACACTAGACAGATCCTGACCTTGGTAGTCGGCGAGATTAACACCGAGTTGACTTAACACTGTTGCGATATTCATGTTGTCCATATTGGTCTCCAAAATGGTTTGTCTGGCTATGGCAGCGTATCTGGGTTAGATATGTTGCGGATGCGCCTTGACGAATGAGGTTTAAAAATATTGCTACAAAATTTAAAAATAAATAGGGTGGGCAGTGAAAAACAATGCGCACCCTGAGCGAAGAGATTGTAATCGCTAACGAACCTTCATCTGGTTAATTACCGAATTTAGTTACTTAGCTTATGCCGCGTAATACTGACCGAAACGATTCGCCAGGAAATCAGCCAAATTTGCCTGCTCTTGACGCACCAGACCATGCTTAGGTAATTTGCCAGTCACAACCAAATCCACCATGGCGCAAATGCCGGATGCCGTAGTCAACTGGATAGCTGACAGCAATTGTCCGTTGACGACTTGAGCGTAAATTTTCTTAGCGTAGGACTCTTGTTCCAGACGACCTTCACGCATACCGACTACGCTGACAAATACCAATACCACGTCTTGCTTGGTCATTGGAATGGAGGTTTCTAATACGTCTTTCAAGATTGGACGACGTTCCAGTTTGCCCAATTCCAAATCGCGGATCAACATTTTGACGATATCGCGATGACCGGGGTAACGCACGGTTTTGTAGTTCAGATTTTGGACTTTACCTTGCAGACTCTCGCATAAAGTACCTAAGCCGCCGGAGGTGTTAAATGCTTCGTAATCGATACCATCCAAGGAGAAATGTTCGATTTCTTCCAATGCTGCTGTCTCGCGCAACTGACCGTCAACGATGGCTTCGCAAGGATTGCAATATTCGTTGATCAGACCGTCAGTGCTCCAGGTCAGATTGTATTTCAACGCGTTATTCGGGAAGGTCGGCAAAGCACCGACGCGCATGCTGACATCACGCAGACTATCAAAACGTTTTGCGACATCATTAGCGACGATAGAGATAAATCCTGGTGCCAGTCCACATTGCGGGACAAATGCGCAATCCGCGCCTTCTGCCAGTTGTTTGACGATGCGTGTGCTTTCCACATCTTCGGTCAGATCGAAATAATGAGAATTGGCCGCTTTGGCTGCGCCAGCAATGATAGGTGTCAAAAAGTAAGGACAAGCAGACAACGTCACTTTATGACCGCGGATCAGCTCAGTTACTGCCGCTTTGTCACCCAGATCCAGTTGCACTGTGGTTACGTTAGGGAAGCCCGCTTGAGCCACATATTTCAGACGTTCTACATCACGATCAGCAACGGTAATTAGGTAATCGCCGGTGTGTGAAAGCAAATTGAGGATAGCGTCGCCGATTTTGCCGGCGCCAAGCAGAATGAGTTTAGTGGTCATGGGAGTCTCCAGAGGTTTGGTGTAAAAAAGCTGTAAATGTTTTGGCAATGGTGTCAGTGTAAAAGCAATGTTTGTCAGATAATAGAGTGTAAATTATCGTCAATATGCAGGATTAAAATACAATATGACTGATAATTACTACAATATGACTATATGGAGTACCAATGAAGCCCAACCTAGACGATATCGATAACAAAATTCTCGCCTTGCTAATGGATAACGCCCGGCTGCCAGTCACCACCATCGCAAAACAAGTTGGTATCGCCAGAACCACGGTGATTGCCCGTATCAGCGCGTTAGAAAAGCAGGGGGTGATAGCTGGTTATGGACTTAAGCTGAATCAGACTATGTTTCAACCAGCTGTGCGGGCATATGTAGGCTTATCGGTAGAGGCGCGTTTTGCTCCCAATTTGATGAAATATTTACAGCAATTGCCCGAGGTGGAGACTTTGTGCGCGGTGAGCGGCGCGATTGATTACATGCTGACTTTGCGTTGCGGCACCACCGAAGTGTTAGATCGCTTGTTGGATCAGATCGGTGCATTAGATGGCGTGCGGCAGACTTCGACGTCGATTATTCTGAGCAAACGGATTGACCGTAGTGCTTTATAGATCGGACTTACGCAAAACTGCCCCAGCTGCGTTGCAGCTCGTCGCCGTACTAAAGTAATGTCGTCGTTGCTGCGCCTTGCCGGGACAATTTTGCGAAAGCCCTAATGGAGAAAGTGCGAGATAGATTGCTATACAGATTCGCCTGCTTTGAGGTAGCAGTAAAAAAGTAGCAATGAAATACGATGTTTGTTAAAAATAGCTGGAGTGAGCTTGCAATACATTTATCATAATTTTTTCACAAATTACTGAATTTGATCATAATAAAAACGTAGTCTTTTTATATACTCCAATGGGGTATATTTTAGGCATCCAAGTATTTTTTAGTCTGTAGCTTAGTTTTATTAAAAATAATCGGGAGTATATTGGTATTGATCTAATTTTAAAAAGTTAAATTGAACAAAATTGAGGAGTAATTGAGCAATTGTGCTCATGAGGGTATTCAAACAAGCCATGTAGGAGACCTTGATCTTCAGCAAACATTATTAAGATGCGAAATCAATATCTTGGCTAATGCAGAAATTCAGGAGTTATTGGCAGGCTTACTTTGCATTTTTTTATCGCCGGTAGCGGACTTTTTAGGTAAGTTACTATCCGCGAAATGCGTATTAGTTTGCTGGAGAATTTGCAAGTGTACTGAAGCTCTGTCCATCCCGCCTCTTTCAAGCATGATTACATTGCGCGCAGATGTGCTGGCTGGCGTGGCATCTAAACTACTTTGCGTTGCAACAGGTGTCGCAATTGCCATGGCGACAAAATACTCACTGAAAGCCGTGCTAGCCAATAGTGTCAAAACAGATAAACCGAAGAGAGTAGATTTTTTTAACATAATAGCTCCGTATTTTAAATGAATTGCACCCGGCTGAAGGCTTTAATTGTGTAAATTGTTTGTGTGTGTTTTTCTACATGACTGACACATTACTTTTTGCTGTATGGTAAATAATCAAAGGCTTATACCGATTGGCGAATGATTTTGTTGGATTGCGCTGTTGCCTGACGGATTGCTAAAGTATCTTTGTCCATGGCTATTTTTTCTTCTGTAGTCAAACGCTTGGCAGAGATCAGCACGGTTTGGATTGCTGGTGAGGTTTGTTGATCGTAAGCCACTTTTTCATCTGCGCTTAGACGTTTGGCGACGATAGTTACCGTTTGGATTGAGTTATCGCTGCTCTCATTACCGCTGTTATTACCCTTAACTGGAGCTTGATAGGCTGAAGAGACTGCTAAAACTCCAGCGATCAATGCGATGGAGAAGATGCCAGTAGTATTGAATGCGTTGATTGTTTTCATGATGATGCTCCTGTGATTGAATTAAAAGGATTTCAGTGAATTTGTGTTTCTTTGCTGCGATGTAATCACTGTAGGTCAAGGCATCATGAGTTACCACGCCAATGCGACGAAACGCATAAAGCCTGGGATAAAGCAGGTTAAAGTGCAGCTGGAGCGTAGGGGGACTTTTCGGAGTTTCTAAAAACTCAGGCCCAATTATGCTTGGCAGGACAACTACAGCGGTTGAGAACTAAATTCGCGCTGTTAGCGATTTTGAGGAAACGAAAATTAGGCTGAGCTAATTTTATTGGGAGTAACAGGCCTGCATTGAGATTGTTTTAAAAGTCCGGGGGAGTTCGGTGTCAAGACCCGGTTCCCCCAACTTTGGTAGTTTTTTGCTATTTGAGACTTATAACTTACTTACCCAATTGCGTCGGCATTGCAGGAGCCCGCTGGCGCTGTACTGCCTGATAGGTCTGCATTTTTTGCACGACATTCTGGATCGCTGCGTCGAGTTGTGTGTCGTGTCCGAGGTTGACTTCTGTCGGATCTAACTCGACATCAATGTCTGGTGCGACGCCTTCATTCTCAACACGCCATTCGCCGTCTGGGGTAAAGAACCGGAAGAACGGTACTAGCAGATTGCCGCCATCGATTAGATCGGGATTGGTAGAGATGCCGATCAATCCGCCCCAGGTGCGTTTGCCGATTAACGCACCCAAACCCAGACGTTTAAAGGCATATGGCAAAAAGTCGCCGCCTGACCCTGCATCCTGATCAATCAGCATGGCTTTAGGGCCATAGATAGCTGCTCCTGGCGTATCAAACAGCAGGCCATCACGGTCCTTCCAACTTGCCAGATATTTTCTGCTCAGGATGTCTGTGATGTAGTTCGCCGCTTGTCCACCGCTATTGCGGCGCTCGTCTACGATCAAGGCAGGTTTATCTGCTTGCGCATAAAACATGCGGTTGAAGTATCGATAGCCAGTTTCACCAGTATCTGGCAGATAAACGTAAGCGACTTTGCCATTGGTTTTTTTCTGCACATACTCACGGTTTTTTTCTATCCATTGCCATTGGCGTAATGCAGATTCATTTCCGATAGGCTGCACGATAATCTGATGGGTTTGCTTGCTGGCCAGGTCGCTGGCAAGCGTTAATGTCACTTGCTTACCTACCGTGTTTTCTAACAGTGAATAGATATTTTTGCTGGCATCCAGAGGTTTGCCATTAATCGCAAGCAAGTAATCACCAGGTTTGATTTGCAGGCCGGGGATTGCTAATGGTGCTTTTAAAAACGGATTCCAACGGTCGCCGGGCAGAATATTTTTAACACGATAATGTCCTTGGTCGATGCTAAAGTCGGCACCGAGTAAACCTACAGCGACTGGTTTTTCTTCTTGTACATCGCCTCCACCAACGCGGTTGTGGCCAACTTGCAATTCACCTATCATTTCTACCAGCAAGTCGTTCAGATCCTCACGTCGTTGCACATGTTTAAGCAATGGCTGGTAGCGTTTATAAATACTATCCCAATCCAGTCCGTGCAAATTGGCATCATAGAAGAATTCTTTTTCCATCCACCAGGCTTCGTTAAAAATCTGTTCCCATTCCTCGCGCGGATTGACCTTCATGCGTAGCTGAGACAAATCGATTGATTTGGTTTCTAATTTTTCAGCTGCATCGCCAATTTCTAGTTTGACTTTACCGGACTGGATCAAGATTTTTTTGCCATCACCGCTGAGGCTGAAAAACGCGATATTTTGTCTGAGGGATTTCGCTTTTTTGTCATCAAAACTAAAACGGAACAATTCTGCATCGTCGTCATTTTTTGCAGAGGGCGGTTCATTGCTGACGCCGGGCTGACGATGCTCTAAATAAAATAGTGAGCCGTCGGAAGCGACCGCCAGCGTATCGTAATTACGTTCTGCCACTGGCAGCGCAACGATACGTTGTTGCAAGCCATCCAGATCAATTTTGACAGGCTTAGTTGGTTTAGTTGGCTTGCCAGAGCTATCGTCCTTGGCTTTATCTTTACTCTCTTTATTATCCTTAGAGCTTTCTTTAGTATCGTCTTTAGCACCTTCTTTTTTGTCGCTATCTTTTTTATCCTCGTCTTTTTTTGCATCATCTTTTTTATCGTTCTCATCACCGCTCTTCGGTAGCAGAGGCGATTTGCCGTCCGCCGCCAATACGGCGACGTAGATGCCATTGCGCAAGGGACGTTCTTGGGTGGACATATCCAGTCCTACATGGGTAGGGCCAGAATTAGTTGACGCAGTAAAGTACAAATAGTCTGCCGCGGCAAAAACAGGATTATCGGCGTGGCTCATGCCATCGGTCAGATTGACGTTTTTACCCGTTTGGAAATCATGCAGTTTGATTTGTGAAAACTGGTTCGCGCCCACCACGGTATAAGCCAGCCAGCGGCTGTCGGATGAAAACGAGACAGCAAATTTAGAGCGTCGGGCGCTCACATCGATCTTGCTGATATTGCCCGTCACCAGACTGATTGCATACAGTTGCAAGTGATTATCCTGTAGCACGATCGTCTTGGCATCCGGTGACCAGTCTAATAAGTTGAAATAGCCTTGCTTGCCCAGTGCATAGGTTTTGGCTTTGTCTAAGCCAGTCTGATCGCGTACGACCAGGCTATGTTGGCGACCTGCATCTGAGATGTAGGCGATCTGCTTGCCATCAGCGCTCCAGATACCATCCTTTTCACGGATACCTGAGGTCTCTGTCAAATTGCGGACTGAACCATCTTTCACCGGTACGGTAAATACATCGCCGCGGGCGCTGACGACGACACGTTTGCCGCTGGGGGACAGACTCGCTGAAGTGATATTGCTGCTGGCGTCTTTCCATTGTGGTCGCGCTTGTATTGCTTGCGCTGTTTGTGACTCCAGATCGACGTGGATGTTTTGTGTTTTGCCGCTGACTGTATCCAGTTCCTTAAGCGCGCCACCGACTTCATACACGACCGTCGTGCCATAAGCACCGAGGTTACGGACATCCCAAACGGTTTCTTTGGTGACTTGCCGTACTGTTTTATTTTGGCGGTTGTAAGCAAACAGATTGGCCGCACCATCTTTGCGATCAGAGATAAAAAATACCTCGTCGCCAACCCAGACAGGATTGCTGTCGTTGGCGTTCTCGTGAGGAATTTTTTCTAATTTGTTATTTGCCACATCCATAATCCAGACCGGTGGCGTGGTACCGCCGCGGTGCTGACGCCAGCCGCTGGTACCGCTATATGCCTGACGGAAAGGGCGATAGGCCAAGAGTTTTCCGTCGCCAGACCAGTTACCTTCAAAGGCAATGGCTTCCATGACTTTTTTCTCGTAACCACCTTCCAGTGGTACTTCATACAACTGGTTACTGCGACTATTCGCGATTTCCCGGTTGGATGAAAACAGCACGCGTTTGCCATCGGCACTCCATCCCACTACCACGTCTTGACCAGGATGCCAGGTCAAGCGCCGCGCTTCTCCGCCTTGGACCGGGATTACATACACGTCGGTATTGTTGTCATAGCTAGCAGAGAACGCTAGCCATTTGCCGTCAGGAGAAAATTTGGGGGCAAATTCAGATGCCGGATGCGTCGTCAATCGCACAGGATGTTGCCCGTCGCGGTCTGCCAGCCAGATGTCGCCTGCATACACAAACGCCAGATGGTCGCGGGACACCGTTGGTTGGCGCAGCAGCAGCGTATCGGCAGCGTTTGCTGCCTGGGTAGTAAAACAGCTTGCCAGCAAGATGCTCAGAACAGATAGACGACCAAGTTGATGAATCCGCATTCGACTCCTCCTTTATAAATTTTCTGATTCAGGCAGGCGCCTGAGTAGGTTTAGACTGACGCAAAATTTAGCACACACAGTTGCTATTGCTGCGTCTTGTCGACGCAAATTGTTTCAGTCTTATTATATTAATGAATTACATAGACTATTTCACCATAGAAATAGTTCGAAGTTTTAAAAAAATACCTCGGCGAGGTCTAAGCGTTATAGGCAGTATTGCGTTATTTGTCGATCTTGTTTGTGCTCAAGATGCCTGGTATGGCACGAAGTGAATCACTTGGTATTTTAATTAATAGGGGAGTATATTGATAAATACGCCTTCAATACCATTAATCATATGGACAATAAAATATACTAACAAGGAGTATGTTTTATGAAAGATTATTTTTTTTAATTTAACTGGTAATGTAATCGTATGTTTGTTGGCGTATTGTCTGCCTGTCGTTGATTGCGGTAATGAAGCCTTGGTCGCTTTCGGTCACAACTCAATTCTTATCCGTTAGATGTTGAAGAGCGCATAAAATAGCGTACCTCAATATTTCATATTTATTCGCTGGCAATACTGCACTCGATCTGATTTATTGCCTGCTACCGTCTGAAAATCGTCTCCCAGTTCCAATACAAGAAAGTACACCATGAGCAGTTTGCCGCAATGTCCTCAATGCCAATCCGTCTACACCTACGAGGACGGCAGTAATTTTGTCTGTCCAGAATGTGCTCATGAGTGGAGCAAGGACGCAGTGGAGGAGAGTGCTGATCAAAAAGCGGTGGTGCGCGACGCCAATGGCACGGTGCTCAATGACGGTGATTCGGTCACGGTCATCAAAGATTTAAAAGTCAAAGGTTCTTCTTTAGTCGTCAAGGTCGGCACCAAGGTCAAATCGATTCGTCTGGTGGATGGCGATCATGATATTGATTGCAAAATTGATGGCATAGGCGCGATGCAATTGAAATCGGAGTTTGTTAAAAAAGCCTGATACTGAGTTTTAGCGCATCAGCATGAGGTATCAATAATGTGATTGCTCTGGTTTTTGTTAATTGGATAGCGGCAGGCGGTATACATATGCAGCAAGGCGGGGCTCTAACTTACACATGCTGCATGCTGTTACAAAGAATTAAAGGGGGCGGTGCTATCATCGCCTTATTGGTCAGCAGCACTAATTAGTGATTCAAGCTAAATTTCTTACTAGCTTTTAAGAAAAATTTAAGCAAATTCCTGCACTCACTTACTCTCTTTTCTCTATGAATGAAACCGACGTCAAACGCTACCTGCCCTGGGTAGTAGCAACCGCCTTATTCATGGAGCAGCTCGACTCCACCATCCTCAATACCGCAGTCCCCTCAATGGCCCTCAGTTTGCAGGTCACACCGCTGAGTCTGAAAGCGGTTGTCACCAGTTATATCCTGAGTCTGGCGGTGTGTATTCCCATTAGCGGCTGGATGGCGGATCGCTTTGGTACACGGCGTGTGTTCAGCACGGCGGTCGGTATTTTTACCTTGGCTTCTGTGCTGAGTGGTTTGTCAGTTAATGTGCCGATGCTGGTTGCCGCCCGGATTTTGCAGGGGATAGGCGCGGCGATGATGATGCCAGTCGGGCGCCTGGCGATTATTCGCACTTTTCCAAAATCTGAGCTACTGATGGCGATGAACTTTGTAATCATCCCGGCCTTGATCGGCCCTTTGCTGGGCCCGACGATTGGCGGTCTGATTGTGCATTGGTTACCGTGGAGGGTGATCTTCTTTATCAATGTGCCGGTCGGTTTGGTCGCGCAATGGCTGATCCACAAACATATGCCTGATTATCGTGGTGATGGCAATCGGCCGATTGATGTGATTGGTCTGGTGTTGTTTGGCGTTGGCACGGCCTTGCTATCTTGGCTGTTAGAGATATTTGGCGAACACCGGATAGACGGGACATCAGAGGGCATTTTATTTTTGCTGTCGCTTTGTCTGCTGGCCGCCTATGGCTGGCATGCACGCAATACACCGCACCCCTTATTGCGTTTGACCTTGTTCCGCATCCGTACTTTCAGAGTCTCTGTGGTGGGTGGCTTTATCACACGGTTAGGCTTGGGTGGCTTGCCATTCTTACTCCCCTTACTGTATCAGCTAGGGCTTGGTTTGCCGGCCTGGCAATCAGGTTTGCTGATGATGCCCGCTGCTGCCGCTGCGATGGGGATGAAGCTGATCTCAGCGCGCGTATTGCGCCGCTTTGGTTATCGCAAAGTATTGATGATGAATACCGTCATGATCGGTGTGACGATTTGTACCTTTGCCACGGTATCGTCAGGCACGCCGATTATCTGGATTGTTTTTTTAGGATTAACGCAGGGCTTTTTTAATTCGCTGCAATTCTCCAGCATGAATTCGATGGCGTTTGCCGATATTGGCACTGCCGATTCCAGTATGGCCAGTACGATTGCCAGTTCGTTACAGCAGATGTCGATGAGCTTTGGTCTGGCCTGCGGGTCTTTAGTGACGGCTTGGTATTTAGGGGACTTGCCGCAGTCGGACAAAGTTGCCGTGACCAGCGCCTTGCATCACGCATTTTTGACTTTGGGTGTAATGACGATGCTCTCGTCGCTGACATTTTGGACTTTGCGTTCAGAAGATGGTGAGAGCGTCAGCAAGGGTTTGCCGGCGGCAAATTGATTACCATCGCTGCTGCTAGATTAACTATACTAGTAGTGTGTATATTTAATCGTCCAAGTAATCATTGGTCGGCAGGGCATATTTTATAAAACAGGTGGGGAGTATGTCGATGTGCCGACTGATGTCACCTGATTTTGACTAGATTTTTTTAGTGATGGCTCAGCGTGCTGCCAGCAGATAAATTCTTTATTAATTTTCTTTAATAGTTTTCCTACCTGGGTATAAAAAAACGAGAAATACCTCTTTCTCGTTTTTTGATGTGACTTAATGATTTACTTAGTCACTACTTAATATCCTATCGTTTGTGCTGCCTCATGCACCAGTTGCTCAAATAAATCATGGCGCATCTGTGCAATTTCTCCCGATTTGACCGCGGCTAAAATTGCACAGCCAGGCTCGGTATGGTGATGGCAGTTATAGAATTTGCACTCGCCCAGATGCGGTAAAAACTCTGGGAAGGCGCGTTCCAGCATCCCTTCGCTCAGATGATGTAATCCAAACTCTTGAAAGCCCGGCGAATCAATAACGCCAGTTTTGTCATCCATCTGGTACAGACGGGTAAACGTTGTTGTATGTTTGCCCGTGTCCAATGCGGCAGAGATTTCGCGGGTGGCGATCTCAGCATCTGGGATCAGCAAATTAATCAGCGACGATTTTCCCATCCCGGACTGACCGATCAGGATCGTGTGATTATCCTGGATCAGTTCCATCATTGCGACGCGGGTTTGTTCCGGCGCGGTGGTGACCGACACTTCTAATACCGGATAGCCCAAGCCAGAATACAGCGCGAGGCGTTCACGCGCTTTAGGTAAGCTGGCGGTGACGTCAATTTTATTTAAAACGATACTGGCTTTGATGCCGGACGATTCAGAGGCGACCAGCGCCCGTGATATCAGATCATCGGCAAAGCTAGGCTCGGTGGCGACCACAATGATCAGTTGTGTCAGATTGGCCGACAGCATTTTGGATTTGTATTGATCCGAGCGGTAGAGCAAAGTCGTGCGCGGTGTGATCGCCTCGATCACGCCCTGGTTCTTGGACGTGAGTTGATATTCCACAATATCGCCGACCGCCACATCACTTTTTTTGCCACGTGTGACACAGTGCAGTTTGATGCCTTCTGCCTGTACCAGATAATGACGACCGTGCGCAGCAATGACGGTCGCTAACAGCTTTTCGCTGGTGGACGATTTTGACTTGGGCTTACTTTTGATCTGGCTCATTAAGAAAAACTTTGCTGAAAAATCGCATCTACTTTGGCGGCGCAAATAAAATCATTTTCAGAAATTCCGCCCTTACCACCGTTGACGGTATGCGTATCAAATTTGATCAGGCAACGGTTGTAGGTGACGACCATTTCAGGATGATGATCTTCTGCATGGATTACGTAGGCGATGGCATTGATAAACGCCAGCGTTTCATAATAATTTTTGAAGTTATAGGCTTTAACAATCCGCGGTCCATCTTGTGTCCAGCCAGGTACGGCAGCCAGATATGCAGGCAAGCTGGCTGGGTCAAGGCCGATGTCGGTCGGCAGGGATTTTTTTGCTAGCAGGTCGGAAGTTTTCATGATGCATTTACCTTGTAGAGTTCTGGTTAGGTCGCTGCTGAGCTTGATGCTAACAGCAACTGCTTAATTCGCAAGGACGCAGGCGGATGCGAATCATAGAATTTAGAATGCAGAGGATCGGGCGTCAAAGTATTGGCATTATCTTCATATAGTTTGACTAGCGCAGCAACCAGATCGTTGGCATTGGTATGTTTGGCGGCAAACGCATCTGCCTCAAACTCATGTTTGCGCGAGCTGATCGACGTCAGCGGTGACAACAAAAAGGTGAAGACGGGCAGTGCCAGTACAAACAAAATCAGCGCCATTGCATCGTTCGACGCCAGTAACATCGGGTCAACACCCAAGCCGTTATAAAACCATAGTTGTTGTTTGAGGTAGCCCAGCAAAGCCAAAAATCCTAGCGAAACCACAAACATCACGACTATGCGCTTAACAATGTGTTTGAGCTTGAAATGTCCCAGTTCGTGCGCCAGCACGGCTTCAATTTCTTCCGGTGCTAGACGCGACAATAAGGTATCAAAAAATACGATGCGTTTAGCCGCGCCAAAACCTGAGAAATACGCATTGCCATGCGCGCTGCGTTTGGAACCGTCCATCACGAACAAGCCGCTGGATGCGAAGCCAACGCGCTGCATCAAGCCTTCGATGCGCGTGCGCAGGCTATCGTCTTCCAGTGGGGTAAATTTGTTGAAAATAGGTGCGATCACGCTAGGATAAATCAGCATCATCAGCAGTTGAAATCCGCTCCATACTAGCCATGCGTACAGCCACCACAATGCACCGGATTTTTCCATTAAGCTCAATACCACCCAGATGAGCGGCAAGCCAATCGCTGCGCCGAGCAGAGTGCTTTTGATCATGTCTCCAAAGAAGAGGGCTGGTGTCATCTTATTAAAGCCAAATTTTTGCTCCAATACAAATTGCCGGTAATAATCAAATGGCAATTCAATGATGCTACCGATAGCCGCAAAAGCAGCGAGTAAGCATAGCTGATACACCATGCCCGGGCCGGTGAGCTTGACGATCGTCACCGATAGAAATTGCAGGCCGCCCAACAAGGTAAATCCAATCAACACAGCCGCATTCAAAATTAGTAGCAATAAGTCTAGCTTGGTCTTGGCCAAGGTATAGTCCGCCGCTTTTTGATGGGCAGACAGCGGGATTTTTTCGGCAAATTCTGCCGGAACCGCCGAGCGGTGCTGTAAAACATGGCGTAGTTGCCGGGAACCCAGCCAAAACCGTACGACAAGGGTCACTAATAAAAATGCCGCGAATAAAACAGAAAATGCTGCAGAAATCATGGGAAAATGCCACATTGATTAAGAGAAGGAAGAATTATGTCACAAGCTACCGACATTCAAGCAAACAGTGCATCTGATAAGCCAGCGCCGACCCCACCGGCTAAGCCAAATGAGTTCAACCTGATCTGGTTGGATATGGAGATGACGGGCCTCGATCCTGACAGTGACCGCATCATTGAAGTGGCCGTTGTCGTCACAGATATGCAATTAAACGTGCTGGCAGAAGGTCCTGTATTTGCGATTCATCAGTCCGACGAAACGATGGATAAGATGGACGCCTGGAATAAAGGCACGCATGGTCGCTCTGGCTTGATTGAGCGTGTCAAGGCGTCGACCGTGTCGGAAGAGGATGCAGAGAAAGAATTGATCGCTTTCTTAAAGCAGTATGTTCCGGCAGGTAAATCGCCGATGTGCGGCAATTCGATTTGCCAGGATCGTCGCTTTATGGCACGCGGGATGCCGAAGCTGGAGGCATTTTTCCATTATCGCAATCTGGACGTGTCGACGCTCAAAGAATTGTGCAAACGTTGGAAGCCAGCGATTGCCAGTGGCTTTAAAAAACATCAGAAGCACACGGCAATGGCCGATATTATTGAGTCGATTGAAGAGCTGAAATACTACCGTGAGCATTTCATCAAGGAGTGATCTGAAGTTTGGATTTAGTGTGGCCTTGATTTGGTGTTTAGCGAGATGTTTGCTTAGATGCCTGATGTAGAGTGTCATTTGCTTAAAATAAAAAAACGCGCCAATGGCGCGTTTTTTATTGGACGATACTTATTCAGCAGTACTACACATAAACACTACTCCAAATTGATATTGCTAATTTCCAGCCTGTTGATATTTAAGAAGGCGGGTAATTTTGTACCCTGTACTTTTACATTACGATTTTGCCACTCGCGCAATTGCACCAGACGATTTTTATCAACACTTTCTAAACGCCAGACTTTGCCGTTGGCATCGCTCACCGCCAGCCACAAGTTTACGTCTGATCCTTTTAAAGTCAGCATGCCAGAAATCGTCAATTGCTCAGCGACCGTATTAGTTTTTGTAGAGCTTTGTACAAATGCTGACGACGGCGTTGTTGCTGTCGTAGCTTGTGCCGGATGTTCAGCGCAAGCTACCAATAGTATTGCGACTGTCAGTGCTGGCAATAAACAAAACAGACGGTGCAAGGAGAGAGTTTTTTTCATAGATTGTCTTAATGGGGGAGGCGTGAGGATGAAGTCACGCCTCCTTGACATTAATGAATCACCAAGGTCACAGATGTACCCGATGGAACCACGACCGAGTTTTTGGTGTAAGTGCCAGAGGTAATGCTGTCTTTAAGATAGGTTTGTGTGGTTGCGGTAAAACCAGCACTTAAGCTTGTCGCTACTGCGGGCTGGAAGGTTTTAGCCAAACTACCGATGTCAATAGCACCAAAACTATAGGTCGTGCCATTATCAACATATGATGCGCTTGGGAATCCAAAACCTGTCGGCAAGCCTGCACCTGGCATACCGCCGAAGATGGATGCACCAAACTTGACAAACTCGTCTGCGATGCCGTTACCGCCTAGCGATTTAATCAGAGTATCAAGGCAGGTATAGCTAGTCGGACTGCTTGTCCCGTTAATGTTGTCGTTGCAATTAGTGACTAATTGTTTGGCAAGCACAACACCATAACGACGGTTGATGAATGCGCCAAAAGAGCCGCCCATTGCGTAGCTACTGGTAGCCAGATCTGTCCACTTTATGTAATTGACGCCACCACCAGATTTTAAATACCCAGGAATACGCACTGCAGTCATTTTGTCTGTACCGCCCAAACTGATATTAGCAAAAATATCTTCACTCATCATGGCTGAGGTTTCTTCTAACCAAGTGTCATGATCAACACCACGCACGATGGCTCTTTGATAAAAATTAATCATGTGGGTTGATTCATGCAGGAGCGTTGATTTTATGTAGTTCAAATCATTTTTAATCGAGATTGCATTAACAAAAAATGCTAAAGCTTCATTCGATTTTGGTTCATATTTTTTTAGCTCATTATTTAATGCGTAGAAATAGCCGCCCCATTTAGTGTCACTTGGTACGTTCAAGATCACGACATTGATATCTTGTAAGCCCGAATTGTCATTAATTAACTGGGTACTGTATTTTGCAGCAGAGGGGCCATAAGCATCGCCTAACAAGGAGACTAATTTATCAAAGCCTGCAGTGCCCACGCCACCTGCACCATCTTTGGCGCAGTAGGTTGCGCTGAGGGCTAAGACATCGCTGTCACTGACATTCCCGCTACTAATGGCTAGCGGATCAACCCAGAATACGGCTTTACGTCCCGATGCGAGGGAACATATTTGCTTGACTGTCACATTGTTGTAGGCGACGGGTTGTGTTGGGAAGTTATCGTTCCATGTACGTGTATCGTTGACTACCGGTGTCGCATTTGGCATCGTTGGTACAGCTATACCGCTTGAGCTGGATGCGGCGTTGGCTGAAGCTTTAGTTGCTGAGTTACGGCTTAACAATGCTTTGACAACAGCTTGATTTTTCGTAAGCTGTTCTGTGTGTGCGTTATGTTCGCCTAAATGCTGATCTAAGGACAAAACATTTAAGTTGCTTACCACTTTGCTTTGTACGCTGGCGGCTGCAGAGCTTAATATAGGCGCAGTGAATGCATCGCTAGCACTCGCATTAGAAAATACTAAGGTTGCACTGTTGGCCGATGTGACACCAAAAATCGCAATATTTACATTTTGCGGGCTGTTTGTCGTGTTGTTGTAACTCCAGACACCAACCACACCAGCACCGCCGCTATAAGTTGTTGCACTAGTTGCACCGCAATTGGCGCCCGCACATGCAGGGGCTAAAACGTTAGATGAGCTTAAGGGTAAAACACCAACGATGATTTTTACAGTGACCGACTTATTATTGGAATTAGTAACGGTCACAGTTGCTGTGTAATTGCCAGCAGCAGTATAGGCATGGGTAGTTGCTGCTGTGTTTGCTGTAATGCCATCGCCAAAGTTCCATAAATAAGTAAGGGCTAAGCCATTTGGATCAACTGACGATGCACTAAAATTTTCGACCTTATTAACAGTGGTGGTCAATGCAGTTGGCGTTAATACGGGTGCAGATGGCAGATCAATATTCACTACATAAGTGCTCTTTGCCGTCGTACCTAGATCATTCGTCGCCGTTAAAGTTACGACATAAGAACCACTACTTCCGTAAGCGTGAGTCGTGTTTGCACCGCTATCTTTGACGTTGTCGCCAAAATCCCATGCGTAAGTTATTGTACCTCCGCTTGGATCGCTGGAGCTGCCAACATAGTTAAGGATTTGATTGACTCTGAATCCCTTCAGTCCGGTGACAGAGATTGCTGGCGTACTTAAAACGGCATCAACAACTTGTACAGATGCGCTTGCTTGCCCACTTTGGCCCGAACTGTCAGTTGCCACAACTTTGACGGCATAAGTGCCTGACGCGGTTGTTTTTACGTTGATGCTACTACCAGTGACAGCGGCAGATCCGTTACCAACTGTCCAGCTATAGGTAAGCGGCAGGTTTAACGTAGAAGTCGCCGTTGCGCTCAGCGTAAAGCTTCTGCCGGTATATAAAACTGCTTGGCTAGGTGGCGCAATTTGCACCGTAATCGTATTGACCGGGGCCGCAGGCGTGACGGCTGTCGATGGTGTGGAATCTCCACCGCCACCGCCGCAAGCAGATAGACCGACGATGACAATAAATGCCAAAGCTATTTTTGATAAATGAGTTTTCATTGAGGGGAGTTTGTTTGAAATTGGGGATTACTTCGGTGATCAAAGTTGCTAATCTTTACCAAGAGTACTTTGTGTAAGTTACGTCCGCATTACTTCCGGATGAGAACCGCGTCGTGACTGAACTGCTGCGTGATTTTTACTCAATATAGTCTGGCAACGTAAATAAATAAATTAGTTGGCTCATGACACCATATTTATGTCATAAAATCAAAGCGTCTGCATGCGAGTTATGTAAGCCTTTAAAGGCTAAGCTAGCAAAGGACGGTAATTTAATGGACAATATAGCAATAAAAATCAATAGGTGGGAGATTTTTTAGAAATGGAGGCGCATATTCAGCCTCATGTATTCATATACTGCTAGGGAGTAATTTTAATCGCCCAATTAAAATGGCGATATCAGGCTAATTAATGGCCATACTCCCTATTTTTAAAATTTTTGGCGTGAAAAAAACCTCAAAAAGCTAATACTCAGGTCCATTGTGTTGTTGCAAATTCCCGCAACGACTACGCATTGCTGAATTTTACCCTTAGCGTTGTATCTCGACTAAAGAGTCTTTGGATATTCCTTGTTGAATCCAAGTGTGAATGCTGGTCGCTTAACTAAAACGACCAACTACAGCTCTTGGCTTAGACCTCAGACTAAAACGCCCGACTTAAACGCCCAACAATTCCACTTCAAAAATCAAGGTTGCATTGCCTGGAATGACGCCGCCTGCGCCGCGTGGACCGTATCCCAATGCAGCTGGAATCGTCAATTTACGGGTGCCGCCGATTTTCATGCCTTGTACGCCTTCGTCCCAGCCTTTGATCACATGACCAGCACCTAATGGGAATGAGAACGGATCATTGCGGTCTTTGCTTGAATCAAATTTTTTGCCAGCACTGCCATCTGGATTTTGCAGCCAGCCGGTGTAATGCACGACGACATGATTGCCAGCTTGCGCTTCTGCGCCTTCGCCGACGATAGTGTCTTCATATTGCAGGCCGGATACGGTAGTGATTGTGGTCATGATTTTCCTTAATTAAAAAAATTGATACAATTGTAATAGAGCGAATGATTCTTCAGTGCAATGCCCTAACAGAAATTTTAGTCGATTTCTTTTGATTTGCTTGGGATTTACTCAAAATAGATCGCTACGATAACGGGTGAATTAACGGGATAATTAACAGGTGAAGTATGACGCAAGTCTTGATGGCTACATTTTGATTTCATTTTGAGTACATTCTGAATACATCACGGGGATATTGTAATTAATATTTTGGAAATAATATCTTGAAGTTCACAGCTTGTAACGCTTGCATCAGGTCTGGCGGGTTAAAATAGTGTCCATTATTTTTAATCTGTCCTCACATTGCAAAGCGGTAAAAATTCATGCTTAGTCGTATTTTGTGTTTGCTGTTGTTCGTGTTGTCTTCGTTCTCCGTTATTGCACCACAAGCAGAGGCTGGCATTGTTGTAGTGCTTAATTCCCGCGATGCCACAGTCAGCCTGCTGGATCAAGAGTCCCAAAAAGAAATCAGCACCTATGCCATCGGTAAAGAGCCACATCATTTGATGGCAACACCCGACAATAAATCGGTAATCGTCGCTAATGCTGTTGGTAATGAATTGGTTTTTCTGGACCCGAAAACAGGCCAGGTGCAGCGCCGCATGAAGGATATTGCCGATCCTTATCAAATTGGATTTTCGCCTGACCAAAAATGGTTTGTCTCTAATTCTTTGCGGCTTGACCGGGTCGACTTTTATCAATACGACGGTAAAGATCTTAGTCTGGTTAAGCGTGTCCCCTTGGCTAAATTACCTAGCCACATGGCGTTTGATGCTGCCAGTACGACTGTGTTTATTACTCACCAGGGCAGCGATCAGGTGTCTGCTATTGATTTAATAACACAAAAAGTTAAATGGACGCTGCCGGTAGGCAAACTTCCCGCAGGTATTGCGATGACGCCGGATGATAAATATTTATTAGTCGGCATTATGGGGAGTGATTATGTCGAGGTGATTGATTGGCGTGCTCAAAAAACGATTAAACGCATTAAGACCGGAGCAGGGGCGCACAACTTCCGCGCTTTGGGTGATAAACGTAATACGTTTGTATCTAACCGCGTGTCCAATACGATTAATATCATCGATCAGATATCGCTAGAAAATGTAGCGACGATTGATGTGCCGGGTGGCCCGGATTGTATGGAGCTGAGTGCCGACGGTAAGACCTTATGGGTAACGCTGCGCTGGATTAAGAAAGTGGCTGTGATTGATGTGCCATCCAAAAAAGTTCTCAAGCTAATCCCAGTTGGCCGGTCGCCGCATGGGGTTTATTTTATGGATCATGCGCCGCGTGTTTAGCTGCATTTAGACGAACCGCAGGCTCAGAGACAAAATACATGATCCATTATCGCCGTCAGATTATTACTTTATTAATCTCGTCATTGAGTGTGCTGCCAGTGATGGTCAGCGCTGCTGAAATTAATAATGGCGCTGCATGCAAGGCAAAGATTTATCTCACGTTTGATACCGGTAGTCAGTCGCAAGCAGAATTGATCGCCAATACCCTGCGCCAGCATCACATCAAGGCGACGTTTTTTCTAGCGAATGAAAAGACCATTAAGGGCGATTATTCTCTTGACCTAAGTTGGGCGCCTTTTTGGAAGAAACTGGTTGAGGACGGTCATTCCTTCGGTACGCATACCTTTGATCACGTTTATGTAGTCCGTGATCTGAGTGATGGACGGATAGAAGTCAAACCGCAGTTTGGTAATTCTGCGGGAAAAAAATTAGTCTGGACCCCGCGGCAATATTGCGATGAATTAAAACGGGTCGATCAGCGTTTTCAGCAATTAACAGGACGCCCGCTAGATCATTATTGGCGTGCGCCTGGTGGCAAGCTCACTAAGAACTTACTCAGCGCCGGTCAAGCCTGCGGTTACGCCCATGTTGGCTGGGCGCCTGCCGGATTTTCTGGCGATGAATTATCTAGTGAGGCCTGGAGCAATCCGGTCTTATTGCAACGCGTATTAAGTCAGATCAAAGACGGTGATATTTTTATGGCGCATATGGGCATCTGGTCACGTAAGCAAGCCTGGATGCCAGAAAATTTGCAGCCTCTGCTAACAGGACTTGAGGCCAAAGGCTATTGCTTTGCAACTTTACGTGAACATCTTATGTATAAAGCGGCTCAATAAAAAAGTAAGTCCTAACAGTGCAAAACAATAATTCCGTTAAACAGTAACCTCGCCCTTTTTAAAAACACCTCATGAACTTCCTCGATCTATTCGCATCGCTGCAAGCCTGGATTTTTGAAACACTGGTACAGCCTATAATTTTTTTTATGGGGCTGGGCGAATTTACTGAAGATGCGTTTGAAGGCGTTGAATGGTTTTTGATTGGCGTGTGTGAACTACTGATTTTATTTGTGCTCTTGCGTCCGCTGGAGGCTTTGATTCCTGTGCATCGATTTAGTGATCGTAATGCTCGCTGGAATGATTTTATTTATACCGCTTTGCATCGCCTCGGTATTTTCTCTTTACTGATCTTTGTCTTGCTTGATCCAGCGCTAGATGCGTTGACTGGTGTCTTACATTTAGAAGGTGTCAATCCTTTTAATCTTGACAATCTCTGGCCAGGTTTGGTCGATTACCCTGTATTGGTTTTTATAGTGTATCTGGTGGTGCTGGATTTTTTTGACTACTGGTATCACCGCGCCTCGCATCAGTTTAATTGGTGGTGGGCTTTGCATAGTTTGCACCATAGTCAGCGAGATATGAACTTATGGAGCGATAACCGTAATCACTTGCTGGATGATTTTATTCGTGACGTGTATATGGGTTTAATCGCGATTGCGATTGGCGTGCAGCCGGGACAATATGCTTTGCTAATTGTGATCTCGCGTATGGTCGAGAGCTTGCAACACGCGAATATTCGTTTGCATTTTGGCGCCATAGGCGAACGCTTGCTGGTATCGCCACGCTACCATCGCACTCACCATGCGATAGGTATTGGACACGAGTCGCAGGGGAGTGGCACCTTAGGCGGACACAACTTTGCTGTGCTGTTCCCGATCTGGGATATGCTGTTTGGTACCACTTTATTTAGTAAGGAATTTTCTATGACAGGCATCCGCGATCAATTGCCATCACCAGATGGCAGAAGTGGCAGAGAATATGGTCGTGGCTTCTGGTCGCAACAAAGTCTGGGTTTGAAACGACTATTTGGATTAGACCATCAGACCGCTAAACCGATGAACGCGCAAACAGATCGACAAACTGGTTTCAATAAGGAGGCAAGTTAATGCGCCGCTTACTGCATGTAGGCAGCTCTATGGGGCGCGCTTTTGTTGGCCAATTTCATCCTCGTATGTTGATGCTGACCTTGTTGCCCTTGATCGTCTCCTTATTGTTATGGAGCGGATTAATGTGGTGGGGCTTACAAAGTCTGATCGATTTTATTCAAGAATCTTTGTTGCAGCACGATGGATTTCGGCTGGCGGGTGATTTCCTCGCAGTGCTCGGTGCTTTAGCATTAAAGACGGTACTAGCACCCTTACTGGCAATGTGGCTACTGCTGCCGCTGATGATCGTGACGACGCTCATTTGTATTGGCGTATTTGCGATGCCGATGATTTCTCGCCATGTACAAAAACGTGATTATCCTCATCTGGAGGCCAGACACGGCGGCTCTTTATTTGGCAGCTTATGGCACGCTTTGTCCTCGTTTTTAATTTTTGTATTGCTCTGGTTTGTTTGCCTGCCTTTGTTGTTTGTGCCGGTCGTCAATGTGGTAGTACATGCCGTTTTATGGGGTTGGTTGACCTACCGCGTAATGGCTTATGATGCGTTATCAGAGCACGCCGATGCAGCCGAGCGTATTGCTTTGTTACGTACACATCGCTGGCCTTTATTAATGATCGGCACGATGGCTGGCGCTTTGGGCGCTGCACCTAGCATGATGTGGTTAGGCGGCGTATTGGCAATTGTATTTTTGCCGATGCTGGCCGCATTGGCGATAGGCCTGTATATCTTGATTTTTGTGTTTTGTGGACTATGGTTTCAGTACTATTGTTTGAACTCACTTGCGTTGTTGCGTAGCAAAGCACAAGCAGATGAAATAGTAGATAAATAAGCAGAATACTCAAAACTGTACCAGCGGCTTAGCAGCATTCTGCTTCGCATTGCAAATGTGATTTTGCGTATTCAATTTTGCGAATTTAAATTACGCATTGATTGAATTAGATTCAAAAACCTGGGAGTTAATTATGGCGATCGGTCTTATCATTATTGGCGACGAAATTTTATCTGGCAAACGTGCGGATAAACATTTGCCCAAAGTAATTGAGCTATTAACTGCGCGTGGTCTGCAACTGGATTGGGCAGAATATATTGGCGATGATCGCACTCGCATCACATCCACGCTAGAGCGCTCTTTTGCCGGTAACGATATTGTATTTGTTACAGGTGGTATCGGCGCTACACCGGATGACCATACCCGCCAATGTGCGGCAGCAGCATTGCATTTGCCGATTGTTTTACACCCGGAAGCAAAAACCTTAATTGAACAAAGAATTACCGATATGCTGATCGAAGCTGGTAAGCCGGTTGACTTGAATTTGCCAGAGAATTTGCATCGTCTGAAGATGGGGGAGTTTCCACAAGGCGCACAAATTATCCCCAATCCGTATAACAAGATTCCCGGGTTTGCGATTCAAAATCATTACTTTGTACCAGGCTTCCCTGTAATGGCATGGCCAATGCTGGAGTGGGTACTTGATTCGCATTACTCACATTTGTTCCATCAGCACGCCAGGGCGGAAAAATCGGTTTTGGTATTTGATGCGATGGAATCGACGCTAACGCCAATGATGGAAGCGTTGGAATCACAATACCCTTTAATCAAAGTATTTAGTTTGCCCAGCGTTGGTAATCATCAGATACGCAGGCATATAGAGCTGGGTGTCAAAGGTGAGCCACAACAAGTCGAGGCTGCTTTTGATGCGATGTTAAAAGGCTTAGATGGCTTTCAGGCGGAATACGTCCCAGCCTGATTTTTATTATTCCGCATTTGGTACTGACTTCTCTTCACAATTCGCTCAATGCAAAAAATCAAATTCACATTGTTTTCTGTCCGAGCTCTGCTGATCGCTTTTGGTCCTATGATCCTGGCGGTATTGCTAGTTTGTGGCGTTGGATATTGGCTGGTCGATCCAGCGCCGCCGCGCACAATTGATTTTGCGACAGGGCAGGAGAATAGTCCTTATCAACGCTTTGCCAAACAGTACGCCGACGAGTTGGCGAAAAATGATATTACAATCCGCTTCCAGGCGACTCAAGGTTCTCAGGAAAACTTAAAACTGATCAGCGATCCCGACTCTGAGATAGAACTCGGTTTTGTCCAAAGCGGCTCTACTAACGAGGCCGATGCTTTGGATAAGGGATTGGTATCTTTAGGCAGTTTATTTTATGAGCCGATCTGGATTTTTTATCGCGGCACCAAAGAAATCAGCACCCTCAATCAGTTTAAAGGTAAGCACATTAATGTAGGACCAGATGGCACTGGCGTAGCGCGTTTGTTTAAGCAGATATTGTCAGTCAATGGCATGGAAGCTACAGACGTCCATTTGTCCAGCCTGGAAGATACACCCGCGACGGTAGCACTGTTGGACGGCACTATAGACGTGCTGGTATTTAGCTCGGCATCAGATTCACCGCTGCTGCAAATGTTGTTGCAAACACCGGGTATCCAGCTTTTTGATTTTGCACAGGCGGAAGCTTATACCCGGCGTTTTCCATTTTTATCTCATGTGGTACTGCCGCGTGGCATCGTTGATCTGGGTAAAAATATTCCAGCTAAGGATTACCATTTAATTTCGCCAACGGCAACCTTAGTCGCCCATGAAAGTCTGCACCCTGCGTTGATCAGTTTGCTGCTACAGGCAGCGCATAAAATTCATGGTGGCGCTGGCTGGTTCCAAAAGCAAGGTGAATTTCCTTCTGATAAATACATAGAAATCCCCGTGGCAGAGCAGGCGGAAAAATTCTATAAAAATGGACCGCCATTTTTGCAGCGTTATCTGAGTTTTTGGTTAGCCAATTTTGTAGAACGTATGTGGGTCGTGATTGTCGCGCTGGGAGCCTTGATTTTGCCGTTGTCAAAAATTATCCCACCGCTGTATGTCTGGCGTATTCGTTCGCGCGTATATCGCTGGTACGGTCAGCTGATGATGGTAGAGCAGGCGATTGATAACGTCAGTCCTGATCAGCGTCAGCAAGTTTTCTCGGATCAATTAAAAATGCTTGATGAGATAGAAGAGAAGGTCAATCGCATTTCTATCCCGCTGTCTTATGCTGTAGAGCTTTACGGCTTGCGCAGCCATATCAACTTTGTTCGCAAGCGGGTAGAAGGTTTGATGACAGTGTAGTTTTATAAACCAAATTGCTTTGATCAATTTCGCTATTTTGCGGATGTGCTATCTAAATTAAAGCCGAGAAGATAAATTAGTTTATGATTAAATTTTTTGCAAAAAAATTATTGTGTAATACGAGAAGTTTCGTGAGAAGTTTCGGTAGCAGTTTGTTGTTGATTGGCTTATCTGCATGCGTGACGACTTCGCCGCCTGTGACTGTGGCACCAGTCATTCCAGTTGCGCCAATTTTGAAAGTGCCTAAAACAATACGCATTGGTTTAGCTTTAGGTGGTGGCGCGGCTCGTGGTTTTGCACATATTGGCGTCATCAAGGCTCTGGAATCACAAGGGATTGTCCCGGATATTATTGTGGGTACCAGCGCGGGTAGTGTGGTTGGGGCGATGTATGCAGCGGGAAACAATGGTTTTGCGTTGCAGAAAATGGCTTTGGATATGGATGAGGCAACGATTTCTGATTGGTCTTTACCTTTGTTCGCCAAATCTAGCGGAGTTCTCAAAGGCGATGCCTTGCAAAACTATGTGAATAAGATGGTAGTGCAGGTGCCGATTGAACGTTTGAAAAAGCCATTTGGTGCCGTCGCAACTGATTTACATACGGGCTTGCCTATTCTGTTCCAACGAGGGAATACCGGTTTGGCAGTGCGCGCATCTTCTGCGGTGCCGGGCGTATTTCAGCCAGTTAGAATTAATGATAGGTTATATGTGGACGGTGGCTTAGTTTCTCCTGTCCCAGTGCGGTTCGCCCGCGAGATGGGAGCCGATTTTGTGATTGCTGTGAATATTTCTTCGCAACCGGATGCACAATCTGCCTCTAGTTCGCTGGATGTGCTGCTACAAACTTTTACCATCATGGGGCAAAGTTTGAATCAGTTTGAATTAAAGAATGCAGATGTAGTGATCCGACCTGACTTGGCGAGTATGAAGGGTAATGATTTTGCCGGTAGAAATTTGGCGATATTGGCAGGTGAGAAGGTAACTATGTCGATGATGACGGATATCAAGCAAAAAATCCGTATGATGCAAGATAGATGATTTATATACTCCCTATTGGTATATTTACTCGTCCATATATAACGTGGACGTTGAGCCAATATTCTTGATATTGATGGGGAGTATGTGTTTTTTGAGGTATTTTAAGATGCTAAGCGGGAACATCCAGATGCTAAGCGGGAACATCCAGATGCTGGGCGATGCCGGTTCTATTAACTCAATTTCGCTCAATTCTTTTCGTCATCGTTAATCCTTCTAGCGCCGTTAAAGCGTTTTTTCCAATAAGCTATATCCATGCTTTCTACTCTTACCTGACCACCAGCTGAGGGGGAGTGAATAAACTTGTTGTCGCCCAAATAAATTCCCACATGGGAGAAGCCGCGCCGCAACGTATTGTAAAAAACTAGGTCGCCGGGCTGTAAATCTTTTTGGTCAATTTTTTCGCCAACTTTGCTGATCTCGTTCGAGGTTCTTGGTAAGTCTGTCCCCAGCGCGTCTTTAAATACCAAACGCACAAAACCGCTGCAATCTAAACCATTTTCTGGCGTATTGCCGCCGCGTTTGTAGCGGATGCCAAGCATGTCCATTGCCTTAATCGTCAGGCTAGATGCGCGTTCACGCAGTTCTTGCAATTTGGTGTAAGCCGTAGAGGATTCGGGGAAGGGGTTGTCGGCGCTGAAGCTTGGACTGCAAAAAGAAAATTGCAGAGTGCTTGCTAGAAGTAGGGATAAGACTAATTTGACTTTCCTGGGAGAGCGGGAAATTTGTATTAGCATTGTTGCACCTGGTTGGAAAAACCGGCCAACTGTAAATGATCTTTGTCGTAATGTAAACCTTGCTTTTGTAAAATTAGCTAAATGATATTGTTGAAGCTATCAGTTAAAAAGTATCGAATTTTTTATCATATTTCTGCTTTATTATTCATTTTTATACTAATTTTTTTGCTCAGAATAAGCTTGTAAGCGGGCCTAGTTTAAGTGGGTCTACTATCAAAAGATCAAAACTGTTTTTATCCTTAATGAGTGCAGCTTGACGTACAATTCGAGCACATTTTAACCACGAGGCACCTATGCAAACTAAACCTGTATTAACTTTAGATGACGTCAAAAAAATCGCAGCAGCTGCAGAGACAGAAGCAAAAACCAATGGTTGGGCGGTAGTGATTGCGATTGTTGATGATGGTGGCCATTTGATGTGGTTGCAACGTTTGGACGGCGTCGCACCTATTTCCGCACACATTGCACCAGCGAAGGCGACGACGGCAGCACTTGGTCGCCGCGAGTCTAAAATTTATGAAGACGTGATCAATAATGGACGTTTCTCTTTTTTAAGTGCTCCTTATATTGAAGGAATGTTAGAAGGCGGCGTGCCTATCGTCGTTGATGGTCATTGTGTCGGTGCAGTGGGCGTATCTGGCGTTAAGTCGTCTGAAGATGCGCAGATTGCAAAGGCAGGTATCGCTGCCTTGGCACTGTAGTCTGAGTGTAATTTAATCAAATACTTGCTCGCGGCAGCCAATTGCGCTGCCGCTATTTATTTCAGCATGGTTATCTACGCTAAGAGTTGTTTGTCTGGCAGGTTTAGCCAAAAATGCTTGCGTCTTTACCCAATTTTCTGGCGTTCTTGGTTTGCTTGAGGGGTGCTTTTGCGCTATAATTCGAGGGTTTAGCTAATCCAAATCCCGTCGTAGCGCATACCAAATCCACATATCTCCTAAAATCGTTTCACACTACGTGCTACATTCGCGTGGTTCCTGAACACGGTTGTTTTGGCGCGGCGTAGCGACGGTAACAATACAGGAGTTACCCTTGCTGCCATTTCCGCAGTCTTTACGTCCCAACCAAGATGCTACTGCCATTCTTGCTCTCGCGGACGGAACTATATTCACTGGTGTTTCCATTGGCGCTGCAGGCCATACATCAGGCGAAGTTGTTTTCAATACATCCATGACCGGGTATCAGGAAATTCTGACTGATCCAAGTTACAGCTCTCAAATCGTGACTCTGACTTATCCGCATATCGGTAATACCGGTATCAATTCAGAAGATGTTGAGTCCGACAAAATTCATGCGGCTGGCCTGATCATTAAAGATTTACCTTTGATGGTGTCTAACTTCCGCTCTGAACAATCTTTATCTGACTATCTTAAATCGCAAAATATTGTTGCGATTGCAGGCATTGATACACGTAAGCTGACTCGTATTCTGCGTGAAACTGGCGCCCAAGGTGGCGCAATTTTAGTTGGTAATGATGCGACTAAGGCGCTCGCTCTGGCAAAATCTTTTCCGGGTTTGTCTGGCATGGATTTGGCAAAGGTTGTTTCTACCAGCAAGTCCTATTCATGGACAGAAACTGAATGGACTTTGGGGCAAGGTTACGGTCAACTGACCGATCCAAAATTTCATGTGGTCGCATTTGATTTCGGTGTTAAACGGAATATTTTGCGCATGCTGACAGCCCGTGGCTGCAAAGTGACCGTGTTGCCAGCCCAATCAACTGCTGCTGATGTATTGGCCTTGAATCCTGACGGTGTATTTTTATCCAATGGTCCTGGCGATCCAGAGCCTTGCGATTACGCGATTGCTGCAGCTAAAGAATTGATTGAAAAAGGCATACCTACGTTTGGTATTTGCCTCGGTCATCAGATTATGGCGCTTGCTTCCGGTGCCAAAACGCTCAAGATGAAATTTGGTCATCATGGTGCTAACCATCCGGTGCAAGATTTGGACACTAAACAAGTGTTGATCACGTCGCAGAATCATGGTTTTGCAGTTGATGTAAATTCACTGCCTGCTAACTGCCGCATTACGCATGTCTCTTTGTTTGATGGTTCTTTGCAAGGCTTTGAACGTACTGATAAGCCAGCATTTTGCTTCCAGGGACATCCAGAAGCATCACCAGGTCCGATGGATATCGCCTACCTGTTTGATCGCTTTACTAATTTAATGAGCGCAGCAAAAGCGCAGGCAAACGGAGAACAATAAAAATGCCTAAACGTCTCGATATAAAAAGCATCCTGATTATTGGTGCCGGCCCTATCATTATTGGTCAGGCTTGTGAGTTCGATTATTCCGGTGCCCAAGCATGTAAGGCTTTGCGTGAAGAGGGTTATAAAGTCATTTTGGTCAACAGCAATCCAGCGACCATCATGACTGATCCTGAAATGGCCGATGTGACTTACATTGAGCCAATTACATGGCAAGTGGTAGAACGTATTATCGCCAAAGAAAAGCCGGATGCCATTTTGCCGACGATGGGCGGTCAGACTGCCTTGAATTGCGCTCTGGATTTGCACAAACACGGCATCCTGACCAAATACAATTGCGAACTGATCGGCGCTTCACCAGAAGCAATCGACAAAGCAGAAGATCGCTCTAAGTTTAAAGATGCGATGACTAAAATTGGTTTGGGTTCTGCCCGTTCCGGCGTCGCGCATAACATGGATGAATCATGGGAAGTGCAGAAGACACTCGGTTTTCCAGTGATTATTCGCCCGTCTTTTACTATGGGCGGCACCGGCGGTGGTATTGCATATAACGAAGAAGAGTTTGAGACTATTTGCAAACGCGGGTTAGAGGCGTCACCTACTAGTGAGTTGCTGATTGAAGAATCACTGATCGGCTGGAAAGAATTTGAGATGGAAGTTGTACGCGATAAAGCGGATAACTGCATCATTGTTTGCTCTATTGAGAATCTGGATCCTATGGGAGTCCATACCGGTGACTCAATCACGGTAGCGCCTGCGCAGACACTGACTGACAAAGAATACCAAATCATGCGTAACGCCTCGCTGGCAGTTTTGCGCGAAATCGGTGTCGATACTGGCGGCTCTAATGTTCAATTCTCTATCAATCCTGCTGATGGTCGCATGATTGTGATTGAGATGAATCCGCGTGTATCCCGTTCATCCGCGCTGGCGTCTAAAGCAACAGGTTTTCCAATCGCTAAAATCGCTGCTAAATTGGCGGTTGGTTTTACCCTGGATGAACTGCGTAATGAAATCACCGGTGGCGCTACCCCAGCGTCATTCGAGCCTTCGATTGATTATGTCGTTACCAAAATTCCTCGATTTGCTTTTGAAAAATTCCCGCAAGCAGACAATCATCTGACAACGCAGATGAAGTCGGTTGGTGAAGTCATGGCAATCGGTAGAACTTTCCAGGAATCTTTTCAAAAAGCACTGCGTGGCTTAGAGGTTGGCGTTGATGGTATGAACCAAAAAACGCTGGATCGTGAAGTGATCGCAGAAGAATTGGGCGAGCCTGGTCCTGATCGTATCTGGTATGTCGGTGATGCGTTTGGTCTTGGCTTTAGCTTGGAGGAAGTGCATCAGCTGACGCATATTGACCCGTGGTTCCTAGCGCAGATTAAGGATATTGTCGATATCGAGCTGTGGTTAGATCACCAGAATCTGGATGAGCTAGATAAAGAAGTGTTGCTAAAGATTAAGCAAAAAGGGTTCTCTGATCGTCGATTGGCAAAGCTACTCAAGACTACGGACACTGCGGTACGTGAGCGTCGCCATGCCTTAAATATTCGGCCAGTCTATAAACGTGTAGATACTTGTGCTGCGGAGTTTGCAACTAAAACTGCTTACATGTATTCGACTTATGAAGAAGAGTGTGAGTCTGCACCGACCGATAAGAAAAAAATCATGGTGTTGGGTGGCGGTCCAAATCGTATCGGTCAGGGTATTGAGTTTGATTATTGCTGCGTCCATGCGGCTTTTGCGATGCGCGAAGATGGCTATGAAACCATCATGGTCAACTGTAATCCAGAAACGGTTTCGACCGACTACGATACATCCGATCGTCTGTACTTTGAGCCTTTGACTTTAGAAGATGTATTAGAAATCGTCGCTAAAGAAAAACCAGTCGGCGTGATTGTGCAGTACGGCGGACAGACGCCATTGAAATTAGCTTTGGATCTGGAGGCGAATGGCGTGCCGATTATTGGTACATCGCCAGACATGATTGACGCAGCTGAAGATCGCGAGCGTTTCCAACAAATGTTGCATAAGCTTGGTCTGCGTCAACCACCTAATCGTACAGCGCGCACCGAAGCCCAAGCGTTGGAGTTAGCGCAGGAAATTGGTTATCCCTTAGTAGTTCGCCCATCCTATGTGTTGGGTGGACGTGCAATGGAAATCGTACACGAGCAACGTGATCTTGAGCGTTATATGCGTGAGGCAGTCAAGGTATCGCATGACTCACCAGTATTGCTTGATCGCTTTCTGAATGATGCGATCGAGGTCGATGTCGATTGTATTTCTGATGGCGAACACACCTTCATTGGTGGCGTGATGGAGCATATTGAACAAGCAGGCGTGCATTCTGGCGACTCTGCATGCTCCTTGCCGCCGTATTCACTTGCCGCAGAGACGATTGAGGAATTAAAGCGTCAGACATCATTGATGGCGAAAGGCTTGAACGTTGTCGGCTTGATGAACGTACAGTTTGCGATTCAGCAGCAAGATGGTAAGGATGTTGTGTTTGTTCTGGAAGTAAATCCACGAGCATCTCGTACAGTACCTTACGTATCTAAAGTCACTGGTTTGCAATTGGCTAAAATTGCTGCACGTTGTATGGTGGGTCAGTCACTGGCTTCTCAAGGTATTCATAAAGAAGTTGTGCCATCTTACTTCAGTGTAAAAGAAGCGGTGTTCCCATTTGTGAAATTTCCTGGTGTAGATACGATTCTTGGTCCAGAAATGAAATCCACTGGTGAAGTGATGGGCGTCGGTAAAACTTTTGGTGAAGCCTTCGTCAAGTCACAACTAGGTGCTAGTATCAAACTACCAACCTCCGGCAAAGTTTTTCTGAGCGTTAAAGGTAGTGACAAGCCACGCGCAGTAAAAGTGGCTAGTGATCTAGTTGAGATGGGATTTGCTGTCGTAGCGACTAAGGGCACGGCTGCAGCGATTGCAGCAGCGGGTATCCCGGTCAGTACGATCAATAAAGTGGCTGAAGGCCGTCCGCATGTCGTTGATATCATCAAAAATCATGAGATTGCTTTGGTGATTAATACCGTAGAAGAAAAACGTAGTGCGATTACGGATTCACGTGCTATTCGTGTATCTTCACTTGCAGCGCGGGTGCCAACTTATACTACGATTGCTGGTGCGGAGGCGGCAGTGCAAGGTATGCGTCATCTAGATGAATTGCATGTCTATGATTTACAAGGTCTGCATAAAACCTTACACTAAGCAAATAGCTTAAACTTCGATACAGAGGTCACAGACGGTGTCCAATCCGGATGCCATATGTGGCCTCTGTATTTTTACTTTATGAGTGTGAATGAAATGAGTACAGTACCTCTTACCAAATTCGGCGCAGAACTGCTTAAGCAAGAATTACATAATTTGAAGACCAAAGAGCGTCCAGATGTAATTAATGCGATTGCAGAAGCTCGCGCTCAAGGCGACTTGTCTGAAAATGCAGAATATGATGCGGCTAAAGAGCGCCAAAGTTTTATTGAAGGTCGTATCGCCGAGCTGGAAGGCAAGCTCAGTGCGGCGCAAATCATTGATCCGACAACTTTAGATGCAGAGGGGCGCGTGGTATTTGGAGCGACCGTGCATTTGGAGGATTTAGATAATGAACAGAAAGTCAGCTATCAAATTGTAGGAGACGACGAAGCTGATATTAAACTCAGTAAAGTATCAATCAGCTCGCCAATTGCTCGCGCATTAATCGGTAAATATGTTGGCGATATAGTTGGTGTGCAAGCTCCTGCAGGTATTCGTGAATATGAAGTATTAGAAGTTCTGTACATTTAAGCCGAATAATAAAAATGGTCAGCGCTACATAGAGCCGACCATTGTTAAATAAAAATATTGTTTAGTATATTGAGCGCAGAGCTACTTAGCTTTATAGCGTTATCGCTTTAATGTGATCAGGTATTACCGAGGGCTGATTTTTTGACGCTGGTTTGACGTGGTTTAGCACGTTTGATTGAGCCGCCCTGAGTTACCCGCTCATTACCCTTTACCATGACTTTTGAGACACTAGGTTTTTTGGTGCCACTGGCGCTAGGTTTGACGATAGTTACCTCGCGCATACCTTTGCCTTTTTTGACTAGTTTGGTTTCCTTAATGCCGTCTAACTTAGGACGGTAAATAACCAGTAATTTGCCAATATGCTGTACCGGCGCAGCTTCTAAAGAGCTACAAATGGTATCGTACATAGCAATGCGTGCTTCACGATCATCGCCAAACACACGTACCTTAATTAATCCATGGATATTAAGGCCAGCATCGATTTCCTTCATCACGGCAGGCGATAAACCGGCTTCACCGATCAATACGATGGGTTTCAATGCATGGGCTTCAGAGCGCAGTTCGCTGCGTTCAGCGGGCGTGAGTTTCAACATATAAATTCCTTTAAAAGCAGTATTTTACGCGAATGGCAAAAAATAAATTCAATCAAAATTGGGTGCACGATCATATTAACGATCCTTATGTCAAATTGGCACAAAAGGAAGGTTATCGTGCGCGTGCTGTTTACAAGCTCAAGGAAATCGATGAGGCTGAAAAATTAATCAAGCCAGGTCAAATTATCGTCGATCTTGGCGCAACCCCTGGTAGTTGGTCGCAATATGTACGCAATAAACTAGCCGGTAAAGACGGTGGCGGGATATTGGGCGAGATTTTTGCGTTAGATTTGCTGCTAATGGAACCAATTGCAGATGTTCAGTTCATTCAGGGAGATTTTCGCGAAGCCGACGTGCTGAATCAGCTCGAGGCTAAATTGCTGGGGCGCAAGCTTGATCTTGTATTATCAGATATGGCACCCAATTTATCAGGCAACTCCACAGTGGATGCGGCGCGCATTGAATACATTATTGAATTGGCGGTTGAATTCTCTAATGCACACTTAAAACCCTCTGGTGCTTTGCTAGTAAAATGTTTTCATGGACCTGCTTACAATACGATTGTAATCATGTTTAAAACACAATTTAAAACTGTCATCAGCAAAAAACCCAAAGCGAGCAAAGACAAGTCTTCTGAGATTTTCTTACTCGGTAGAGGTTTAAAGAATAGTTAAAAAGTAAAAAGTAATGATTTATATGTTAATTCGCTCTTGATAATTACCAAGAATGGCAACATATGCGCTCTAGCAAGCTCTATCCAATACGGGTATGATGCAAAATTACTGTTTGTGTACAGGCGTAGTTCTACGTCCAAGGAGTTCTCGTGAATAATATGTTTTCAAAAGCGGCGATATGGGTAGTCATTGCCTTAGTGCTGTTTATGGTATTTAAACAGTTTGACAAAGGCATGTCTGCTAACACTGCCTCTATGCCGTATTCCGAGTTTCTGGATGAGGTTAGGGCTAAGCACATTAAAGATGCAACGATTGATGATGGCAATCGTACTGTTACAGCGACTACGCTGGATGGTAAAAAAGTCAAATCACAACTTACTATATTTGATCGTGGTTTTGTGGGTGATTTGGTCAACAACGGCATTAAATTTGATAACAAGCCGCCTGAAGAGCAGTCTTTCCTTTCCCAAGTCTTTATTTCATGGTTCCCGATGCTGTTGTTAATTGGCGTTTGGGTGTTTTTCATGCGTCAGATGCAAGGCGGCGGCAAAGGTGGTGCATTCTCATTCGGTAAATCTAAAGCACGTATGCTGGACGATACCAACAACAACGTTTCTTTTGCTGATGTCGCAGGGTGTGATGAGGCGAAAGAAGAGGTTGGCGAGATTGTTGATTTCTTGCGAGATCCAAGTAAATTCCAAAAGCTCGGTGGTCGTATTCCACGTGGTGTCTTAATGGTTGGCCCACCGGGTACAGGTAAAACTTTGTTGGCACGTGCGATTGCGGGTGAGGCGAAGGTACCATTCTTCACTATTTCCGGCTCTGATTTTGTTGAAATGTTTGTTGGTGTTGGTGCATCTCGCGTCCGCGATATGTTTGAAAACGCCAAGAAACATGCGCCATGTATCATTTTCATTGATGAAATTGATGCTGTCGGGCGTCATCGTGGCGCCGGTATGGGTGGTGGTAATGATGAGCGTGAGCAGACATTGAACCAAATGCTGGTTGAGATGGATGGCTTTGAGGCTAATTCTGGTGTGATTGTGATTGCGGCGACTAATCGTGCCGATGTCCTTGATAAGGCCTTATTGCGCCCTGGTCGTTTTGATCGCCAAGTCTCTGTTGGTTTGCCAGATATTCGCGGTCGTGAGCAAATTTTGAATGTGCACATGCGCAAAGTGCCTATCAGTACTGACGTTAAAGCCGATATCTTGGCACGTGGTACTCCAGGTATGTCAGGTGCAGATCTTGCGAATCTTGTTAATGAAGCTGCGTTATTTGCTGCACGTCGCAATAAACGCATCGTTGAAATGCTGGATTTTGAAGACGCTAAAGACAAAATTTTCATGGGACCTGAGCGTAAGTCTATGGTCATGCGTGAAGATGAACGTCGTAACACTGCTTATCATGAGTCTGGCCATGCCGTTGTCGCTAAACTTTTGCCGAAGGCAGATCCAGTCCACAAAGTAACAATCATGCCGCGTGGGTTTGCATTGGGTCTGACATGGCAGTTGCCAGAGCATGATCCGATTAGCGGCTACAAAGATAAAATGCTGGAGGAAATTTCCATTTTGTTTGGCGGTCGAATTGCTGAAGAAATTTTTGTCGGTCAAATGTCCACTGGTGCATCGAACGATTTTTCACGTGCAACGAAGTTGGCTCGTGCAATGGTGACACGCTTTGGTATGTCTGACAGCATGGGAGTGATGGTGTATGAAGATAGTCAGAGCGAAGGTTACTTTGGTGGTCCGTCAAAAACGATTTCTGAAGTGACACAGCAAAAAGTGGATGCGGAAATTCGTAATATTCTGGATACACAGTATGCCCTGTCCCGTAAATTGCTCGAAGAGAATCGTGACAAAGTTGAAGCAATGACTAAAGCTTTGTTAGATTGGGAAACGATAGATGCTGATCAGATTAACGACATTATGAGCGGCATAGATCCACGCCCGCCAAAGTTAGGTCAGTCAACACGTAAGACGCCGACAGATACAACGTCTGGTGGCGTATCTCCAAACGCGGCGGCACCAGCTTAAATATCAATTAATAGTTTGACTTTAATTTAGGGTGAGAAGCGATTCTCGCCCTAATTTTTTATATTCATGAATAATTATTTCGAATGTGGTCGATATCGATTTCCGTTACAGGGGTCACAGTTTCGTCCTTTAGTAATGGGAATACTCAACATTACGCCTGACTCATTTTCAGATGGAGGGCAATTCCAGGGATTAGATGCGGCGCTCTCACATGCGGAGCAGATGATACGAGATGGTGTAGATATTATTGATATTGGCGGCGAATCCACTCGGCCAGGTGCAACGCCTTTGTCGCTTGATGAGGAGTTGAGCCGGGTCATGCCAGTGATTTATGCTTTGCGTGATTGTGGTAAGCCTTTATCCGTCGATACCTACAAGACACAAGTAATGCGAGAAGCCATTCTTGCAGATGTTGATATGATCAACGATATCAACGGCTTTAGAGCGCCAGGCGCTATCGACGTTGTTGCCAAGGCTGATGTTGGCTTATGTGTGATGCATATGCAAAATACGCCGTCAGATATGCAACTTCAACCTGAGTATGACGATGTAAATACTCAGGTAACTGATTTCTTAGATAAGATGGTGGCCGATTTATTAAATGCTGGAATTGAGCCCCAACGTATTTGCCTTGATCCCGGATTTGGCTTTGGAAAAACCTTGCAGCATAATGTGGCAATGCTGAAAAATATAGATCAGTTTCAAGCTAGATTTGGTATGCCAATACTTGCTGGTTTATCTCGGAAATCGATGCTGGGAGCAATCACAGGGAAAAGCGTAGAGCAGCGCCTGGCCGCAAGTATTGCTGCATCAATCGCAGCCGTCGCAAACGGCGCAAAAATTTTACGAGTGCATGACGTAGCAGAGACCGTCGATGCGTTAGCCGTGTGGCGCGCGTTATCAAATTAAAGAAAGAAAATCAAAATGACGAGAAAATATTTTGGTACCGACGGTATCCGCGGCAAAGTTGGCGTCGCACCAATTACCCCTGATTTTGTAATGCGCTTAGGTTATGCTGCCGGCAAAGTGTTAGCGCAACGTGGACATAAAGGAGAGGGTAAGCCTACTGTCTTGATCGGTAAAGATACTCGGGTGTCTGGCTATATGCTAGAGGCTTCTTTAGAGGCAGGATTTGCTGCAGCTGGAGTTGATGTGATGCTCTCAGGGCCGATGCCTACTCCTGCTGTAGCTTATTTGACCAGAGCCTTACGCTTGTCGGCTGGTGTCGTGATTTCTGCCTCACATAATCCTTATTATGACAACGGGATTAAGTTTTTTTCTGCGCAGGGCAATAAATTACCTGATGAAGTCGAGCTCGCAATTGAGGCCGAGCTAGAAAATGGGATGGACTGTGTTAGTTCAGATTTACTCGGCAAGGCGCATCGTCTGCGTGACGCAAATGGTCGCTATATCGAATTTTGTAAAAGTACTTATCCCAACGAATTAGATTTACGCGGTTTGAAGATCGTAGTCGATTGCGCACATGGTGCAGCTTACGATATCGCTCCGCATGTATTTCATGAATTAGGTGCTGAAGTTATCTCTATCGGTAATCAGCCGAACGGTTTTAATATTAATGACCAGGTCGGTGCTACCGCGCCAGATGCGTTAGCTATTGCCGTCAGAGCGAATCATGCAGATATCGGTATCGCTTTGGATGGTGATGCTGATCGCCTCGTTATGGTGGATAGAAACGGTAAAATTTATAATGGCGACCAACTACTTTATTTGATGGTGATGGATCGTCTTGCAATTGGTCCAGTTCAGGGTGTGGTTGGTACTTTGATGACCAATATGGCGGTCGAGTTGGCATTGCAGGATTTGGGCGTTGGTTTTGTCCGGGCTAAAGTGGGCGACAGATACGTGCTGGAACAAATGCAAGAGCGTGGCTGGATGCTAGGTGGTGAAGGTTCCGGACATTTACTCTGCCTGGATAAGCACACTACGGGCGATGGTATTGTCTCTGCGTTGCAAGTTTTATCTGCGCTCCGTCGCAATGGCAAGACCCTGGATCAATGTTTTGAACATTTGATCTTATTCCCACAAGTTTTACTCAATGTTAAAGTGCCTGCCGGATTTAACTGGCAGAAAAATGAAGCTGCCGTTTTAGAAAAACAGCGCGTAGAAGCAGAGTTAGGTAACAAAGGGCGAGTGCTGATTCGTGCATCAGGTACGGAGCCGTTAGTCCGCGTTATGGTAGAAGCGGTTGATTTGGAAATGGCCAATAAATTTGCTCGCAGGCTAGTTGACTGTATAACACCAGCCTAATTTTATATTTGAAATTGTATCGGTCGCATTATTGAATATAGAAGCGATACCATGTACTATTCAGCCTTCGGTTTTTTATATTATTTGGCCAGTACCGCGAATAATATAAGTACTAAATAATTCAATAGCACTTAAGAATTTGATTGAATTGAATCCAAGTATTCTGTACCAGAATATTTGGTTGTTATGGTAAGTGTTATTGTATAACAATTCACATACTTCTCCCGCGCGTCGGTAGCTCAGCTGGATAGAGCAATGCCCTTCTAAGGCATGGGTCGGGGGTTCGAGCCCCTCCCGACGCACTTCTTTTCTACATCCCCAGATTTTCTAAAGTCATCAGCCTCAAGAAAAATTTGAGGCTTGTCTGTGATCAGAAACAGCTTTTGATCATCTGCCTCAGTCTTGATAAATACAAGTTTCTTTGTGTTTGCATTCATCTAATAAATAACCGCAAAATTACTTTGTGGCCATCAGAGATCCATCGTCAGATAAATATTGCATTCCCGTTAGCTTGCACTCATGCAGACTTCAAGATTTGAGTTGTAGGTTTCACCTGGGTTGATCTACATCAAAGCTGATAACTCGTCGCAGTATTAAACTTCTTGCCAGACAAACGACGATTGATGGGGAAGTAAAAATGAAAAAGACTATAGCGTTATCGGTAGTAACAGCTGCGCTGTTAAGCATGTTTTCTGCAACTGCATGTGCACAAGAAAGTCCTTGGTTGGTACGAGTCAGGGCAGAGCATTTGTCGACCGCAAATAAGTCAGATCCTATTGGTGGAGTTGGTCCAGCCGACCGGTTAGAGGTTTCTGACAAAACGATTCCTGAGTTGGATATTTCTTACTTTTTTAGTCCAAATATTGCAGCAGAATTAGTACTGACTTATCCGCAAAAACATGATGTTTATCTCGATGGTACAAATATCGGTAGCTTTAAACATTTACCTCCGACTTTGCTGATTCAATATCATTTTTTACCTGATGCGCAGTTTAGTCCTTATCTTGGTGCTGGTATAAATTACACTCGAATTTCTGACGTGAATCTGCTTAACGGCACAGGTTCTTTGGAAAACAGCAGCGTCGGTCTAGCGTTACAGGCAGGCGTGGATTACAAGATAGACAAACGATGGTCAATTAATGCTGATATCAAAAAGGTGCAGATACGTAGCGATGTATTTATTTCTGGTGCCAAAATCAGCGCAGTAAAGGTCGACCCTTTGATGATCGCTGTTGGGCTAGGTTATCGCTTCTAAATAATCTCCAGAGGCACATGGAGCGCTGTTCTAAAAGAAATTCCGGGTTGATAGGCAATCGAGGCATAGTCTCGATTGCCTATTTCTGATTAAGGACAATCGATTAATGCCATGCTGTTGGAAAAATAAGGATATACATCCACCTTCTTAGGGTAATTTGAGTTCAGAGACCGCTTTCATATTGCAATAATTTAAATAAAATTTAGCGATGCATTTGCGCTAAACTCAATTCATTGATTACAGTCTCAGGGTTGCAACTTATGAACGTACATCTTCCTCATCTGGCTACGCCAGCAAGCACCTCAACGATCCCACCACTTAAATTGCAAGATATTCGGATTCACTGTGCCGCCTGTAGTCTGCATCAATTATGCCTTCCCATGGGATTGGCCGAAGCGGATATGGATAAGTTGGACAGCATCATTGGCCGTAGAAGACGGATCAAGCGGGATGATGCCTTGTATCGCATGGGTGAACCGTTCACCAATTTATACGCGATCCGGGTTGGGCATTTTAAAACCTCTCAAACAAACTCTATCGGTCAGCAACATATAACCGGCTTTCAAATGGCTGGCGAATTGCTAGGGATGGACGCGATTGGTAGTAACGCTCATCATTGTGAGGCAATTGCACTGGAAGACAGCGAGGTGTGTGAGATACCGTTTAATAGCCTGGAGCATCTATTTGGTGAAGTACCAACCTTACTGAGCCATTTTCACCGCATCATGAGTCGTGAAATTAATCGAGAGCAAAACGTGATGTTGCTGTTGGGTAGCATGCGTGCCGACCAGAAATTTGCTGCTTTTTTGGTGAATCTATCCTCGCGCTATGCTGCGCGAGGATATTCGGCAACACGTTTTCAACTTCGCATGTCACGCGAAGAAATCGGCGGCTATCTTGGCTTGACGATAGAAAGCGTCAGTCGCCTGCTAAGCAAATTTAAAAAGTTAGAGCTGCTTTCAGTCGATCAGCGCGATATCGAACTCCTGCAATTACTTACCTTAAAATCAATTGCGGCAGGTACTGATCATTGTGCTTAGACCTTACCTACGTATTGTTTAAGTATTGTTTGAGTCGAGCTTGATGCCAGCATTTTTTTATCTGCTTCATTTTATTTTTCTTCAGAAAATGTCAGTCTTCCTATTCAACTCAACGCAGGCTTGTACTAAAAAGAGGGTTGGCTCTTAATACTGCTATCAGAATTAGCCACTAGCAAATAGCAGGTAAGCGCGCTGGATAATGCACAACATATCCAGAAGCTAAAAAATCCTAATGTATAGATGGCGGGTCTGGATAACTCAATCGGCACGCCAGAAAACACCAGGTCATGCGGATCAAAAATAGAAAAGAACAAACCTTCGGCAGCAACCGCAACCAAAAAAGATGACCATAATATTGCTATAGCGCGTCGCATGTTTGTCTCCTTTGTTATTGTAAAAACTGCCGACCAGTTTGTTGGCTTACTTGCGTATTCAATCAAAGCGGATCTAGGACGATTGCTTGCTGTAAGGGCCAGTTCCAGACTCCACTAAGACGCCATTGCTTAGGCTGATCTTCTAGCGTGACTTGCCAGGCTGCTTTATCTAATAACGGTAGTGCTAAAGAAAAATTACCGGATTCATCTACTGGTGTTTTGATCGCCAGATCTTTAGATGGTTGAGTAGGGTGAACCAATTTCATCGTTAAGATACCGGTTGATATTTTTTGATCGCTACTGAGTTTTCCTTTAATGATCCCGCTCGCAGCATCGTATTGTATGGATGCGTTTAACTTTAATGCCGCAGCCACCTTGTCACGCCGCAGGTCCTGATTGATTGCCTGGCCTTCTCTATAATAATCATCCACCACCATCGCATCTTGTTCTCGGAAGGCGATCGACACCATATACGAGCCGGCAACCACTGCAACAATCGGTGGCGCTAACAGGAACCAAAGCCAGATTTGTTTAAACCAAGGTGCTTGCTTAGTGTTGATAGAGATGGGTGCTGAAATAGGTGAGGTCGACATCACACGCTCCTAATTGTGGGGAATAATAAATACAGCTTTTTCTTTGACCTGCAAGGCCGGATTATCGATCGCTTCAAGCTGAAACCAAATTTTGTTACTACCTTGTTTGCCATGATCGTGGTCTACATGCACCCGGACTGGTATCGCTTTTGTAGTAGCTCCTGGCAGCTCGATTTGGTCGGGGCTGTCTAAACGGATTGAGTCCAGCCCCGATACTTTGATGCGATAAATATGATTTGCTTCCGCCGTGTTCATAATTTGTAGCTTATAAACATTTTCAATCACGCCTTCATTTAATTCTCTACCCATAGAGCCGCGGTCACGGATAACGTCTAGTTTTAAGGGGACACGTGTTAGTAAATTGATCGCTAATACCGATACGATGACGACCAAGATAGCGCTATAGATCAAGACTCTTGAGCGGAAGATTGACTTCAAAACCTGTTGTTCTGACAGATTATTTTTGATCGCATTTGCGGTAGAAAAACGAATCAAGCCCTTTGGTGCTCCGATCTTATCCATCACCGTATCGCAGGCGTCTACGCAGGCGGCACAGCCTATACATTCGTATTGCAGGCCGTCCCGGATATCGATACCGGTCGGGCATACCTGAACGCAAATTGAGCAATCGATACACGATCCAAGCACAGGATTTTTAGCTGTCTTTGTGCTACGCGGTTCCCCGCGCTGCTGATCGTAGGTCACGATCAACGTGTCCTGGTCAAACATCACACTTTGGAAGCGTGCATACGGGCACATGTATTTACACACTTGCTCACGCATCCACCCCGCATTACCATAAGTTGCCAGCGCATAAAATAAAACCCAGAATAATTCCCATGGTCCCAGTGTGACTAATAATATTTCTTGCATCAATGTTTTGATTGGCGTGAAGTAGCCTACAAAGCTGATACCTGTCCACAAAGCGATTCCTAGCCAGATCGCATGCTTGGCACATTTTTTACTGACTTTTGCCAGCGTCCAATTTTGCTTACTTAATTTGATACGGGCGCTGCGGCTACCTTCAATCTTCCGTTCTACCCACATAAAAATTTCGGTATAAACCGTTTGTGGGCAAGCAAAGCCACACCAAAGACGGCCAGCAACCGTCGTAAATAAAAATAATGAGTAAGCGCAAATAATTAACAGAGCGGTCAGATAAATAAAATCCTGTGGCCATAGCACGATGCCAAACAAATAGAACTTCCTTGCGGCCAAATCAAACAACACCGCCTGACGATCATTCCATGCCAGCCAAGGCACACCATAAAACACCAGTTGGGTAAGCCAGACGCAAGCCCAGCGCCAGTTGGCAAAAAACCCTGTTACTTCGCGCGGATAAATGTCCTCTCTTGACGCGTACATTTTAATGGTCGCGTATTGAGGTTCTACAGGATCTGCGTGATCTCGTATTTCGGGCGGCTGTATATCAGACATAGCGCACAAGGTCCCATTGAATGATGATTAGCGAGTTCATTTTTGTGCAGCTTTTATCTCTGCTTCATTCGATAAACTCCAGACATAAGCCGCAAGCACTTGTACTTTTGCCTCACCCAAAAAATCTTTAAACGGTGGCATCGTATTTTTACGACCTTTATTAATCGTCTCCATAATCGTGTCCAGGCTGCCGCCATATAGCCAGATTTTGTCGTTCAGTGCCGGTGCACCTAAGGCTTGATTACCGATGCCGCCAGCGCTATGGCAACCAATGCAAGCGGTAAATTTAGATTTGCCAAACGCGGCTTTAATCGGGTCATGAGTAGACCCAGACAAGCTCAACACATAGTGAGCCACGTTTCTGACCTCATCATCCGTACCGACGACCGCGCCCATCGGCGGCATTTGGCCGTTACGTCCATACATGATGGTCGTTTTGATGACGTCTGGAGCGCCACCATACAGCCAGTCTTTATCCGTCAGGTTAGGAAAGCCTTTATTGCCATGCGCATCCGATCCATGGCACTGCGCACAATAGGTCAGAAATAGCCGCTCCCCAATCAGATGTGCTTGTGGATCTGCTGCTACTGCTTTCAAATCTTGATGTAAATATTTTTCAAATAGTGGGCCATATTCAGCATCGGCGATTTTCAATTCTTTTTGGTATTGCCCGCTTGATTGCCAACCCAATTTGCCGGCATAAGTTCCTAAGCCGGGATACAGATAGAGATAAATTCCGCCGAAGATAATCGTCAATACAAACAACCACATCCACCAGCGGGGAAGAGGATTATTTAACTCGCCCAAATCCTCATCCCATAGATGACCTGTCGTTTCAACAGGGCCTGGTTCCCCATTTGCATCGGTCGATATTTTGACTTTTGCTGTTGCCTGCGTCCACAGCAATACTCCGCAACCAATAATGCTTAGCACCGTCAACAGAGCAATATAAGCACCCCAAAAATCACTTGTAAAATCAGCCATGATGAGACTCCGCTGAGTGAGTACTGTCGTTACTATTAGCAGACTGTGCTTGAGGTGTGTCTGGAAGCCCATCCGCAAACTCATCTGCAAAGGGCAGATTTGCGGCCTCATCAAATGCAGTTTGTTGTTTGCCGTTATATGACCAGTACACAATGCCGAGAAATACAAGCAAACAAGCAACCGTCGTAATGCTGCGCATGTCAGTTAAGAAAGTGACGAATTCCATTTTTATCTCCTGCTCTTAATTAAGATGCCCAATTCTTGAAGATAGGCAATCAGTGCGTCTTGCTCTGTTTTTCCTTCTAAGGCCTCCGGTGCGTGCAGAATCTCGTCGTCGGTGTAGGGATCGCCCAAGCGTTTTAAAGCACGCATTTTGGGTGCGATATCAGCGGGGTCGAGTTTGGTCTTAGCAAGCCATGGATAGCCAGGCATATTCGATTCTGGTACCAGGTCACGCGGGTTGTTTAAATGCGTTTGATGCCATTCATCGCTATATCTGCCACCGACCCGCGCCAGATCAGGACCAGTACGTTTTGATCCCCATTGAAAAGGCCTGTCATAGACAGACTCGCCAGCGACCGAATAATGTCCGTAACGCTCGGTCTCGGCACGGAAAGGGCGGATCATTTGCGAGTGACAGTTGTAGCAACCCTCACGTATATAAATATCCCTGCCGGTCAGTCGCAGTGCCGAATAAGGTTTCAGCCCCGTGACTGGTTCGGTCGTCGATTTTTGGAAAAATAGCGGTACGATTTCTACCAGACCACCAAAGCTGACAACCAACACAATCAGTACGATTAATAACCATGGATTTTTTTCTATCCACTCATGTGAGAACTTCGGTGAGAACTTCGATGACAACTTAGAAGGGGACTTCATTGATTACTCCTCAATACTGTTATTTGCTGTTGGGACTGAGTTCATTCAGCAAGGCGAATCAAGCTAAGCATGCGCACCAGCAAAGACAGGGATGCGGGTATTTACCGGCTGACTATCACGCATCGTCATAAACACGTTAAATGCCATCATCAACATGCCGCTCAGGTACAACAAACCGCCACTAAATCTCACTACGTAATATGGATAAGTCGCTTTCACGCTCTCTACAAAGGTGTAGGTCAAGGTGCCGTCAGGATTGACTGCACGCCACATCAAGCCTTGCATCACACCGGCAATCCACATAGCAGCGATATATAAAACGATACCGACGGTGGCGACCCAGAAGTGGAGTTCTATCAAGGACTTACTCCACATTTCTACTTTTCCAGAGAGGCGAGGGATCATGTAATACATCGAACCCATCGTGATAAAGCCAACCCAACCCAAAGCGCCTGAATGCACATGACCTATCGTCCAGTCGGTGTAATGCGATAAAGCATTGACCGTTTTGATCGACATCATCGGACCTTCAAAGGTAGACATACCGTAAAAGGATAGCGATACCACCAGAAATTTAAGAATTGGATCGGTACGCAATTTGTGCCATGCGCCAGACAAGGTCATGATGCCGTTGATCATGCCGCCCCACGAAGGTGCCAGCAGTATCAGAGAGAACACCATGCCTATCGATTGTGTCCAATCGGGCAAAGCGGTGTAATGCAAATGATGCGGACCCGCCCACATATACGTGAAGATCAGCGCCCAGAAATGGACGATAGAAAGACGATATGAATACACAGGACGCTCCGCCTGTTTAGGAATGAAGTAGTACATCATTCCCAGGAAGCCCGCCGTCAAAAAGAAGCCGACCGCATTGTGGCCGTACCACCATTCAATCATCGCATCTTGTACGCCGGAATAAGCAGAATAGGATTTGGTCAGCGAGACAGGCATCGCAGCGCTATTCACAATATGTAATAACGCGACTGTCAGAATAAACGCACCGAAGAACCAGTTAGCAACGTAGATATGCGGCACTTTACGCTTAAGCAGAGTACCAAAAAATACCACTGCATATGACACCCAGACCACCGCCAGCAACAGATCGATAGGCCACTCTAGCTCAGCGTATTCTTTACCTTGAGTCATCCCCAAAGGTAACGTAATCGCTGCCAGCACAATCACCAGCTGCCAGCCCCAGAAAGTAAAAGCAGCCAAGCCATCGGAGAATAATCTGACCTGACAAGTGCGCTGCACGACATAAAACGAGGTCGCCATTAATGCGCTACCGCCAAAGGCAAAAATCACCGCATTAGTATGTAGCGGACGCAAGCGACCGTAGGTAAGCCAAGGGATGTCAAAATTCAGTTCTGGCCATGCCAGCTGAGCGGCAATCAGCGCACCAACCAGCATACCGACCACACCCCAAACAATAGTCGCGACAGAAAACTGCTGCACGACTTTGTAGTTATAGTTTAGTGCTTTGTCCACTCAGATTCTCCCAGGATATTTCGATCATGGAAGTAGCATAAGTGGCGATTGATAAAGATTCCTTGATGTGTATCAAGTAAGGTTCAACTTGTCGCTATTGATGTAGAGATTAATGCGTATTTAGTCTGATGGCGCAAACAAGATCGCATTAAAAGCAATCTGCCTGGATTGATGTGGTATGTATTTTGTTAGAAGCTCAATTCTTTTGTATGTCATTCCAACATGGGTTTAGCTGGAATCCCGTGTCGTTAATTTCAGAATGAGGTCGCTAATTTCTAGCCATGTTTTTCTGTCCATATAGGTCGCGCAAAAAACGTCGCCGGAGTCCGGCTAAAACGATACCGGAGTGACGTTCTACTGATTTCGAACAGTATTAGCATTTAATCTGAAAGTAGCCCGCAAATATATATACTCCCATTAAAAAATATAAAAATAGCTAAATTGTCCATTAAATATATGGACATCTAGAATATACATGGTAGGAGTATAAATTTATGTAATGGATGTTTTGAATCTGAATCCACATCGGCACAGTCAATGCGACGAATAGTTTTGTGAGCGTATCTGTTAAAAAAATAGTTTGAAGAGGCCTTTGAATTTAGCTCCGAAGATAGCTTTGAAGAAGGATTTGAAGGTGAGCTTACAACTGTTTAAGGTGGATTTTCTGATGGCTTGATTACCGCTTCTGTCGGTATTTCTGCCAATGTCTGCGCTGGTACTTCAGGATTATCATCATCTTGCAAAATTCTCAGAGCAGGACCAACCATGTCGTCAAACTGACCACTGTCCGACATCTTAACAAATACCCAAATTGAAAAAAATACGATGAGTACGCTGACCGGAATGAGCAAATAAAGTGATTCCATTTTAGTTTTCAGATTTCAGGCGATGGTGTTGATGTCGTCAGCGTTATCAGGCGATTTTTTTCTACACTCATTTTTTCTAAGTTAAGTTTTTCTGAGTTAAGCTTTTCTAAGTTCGATGCTAGCGTTGCCTCACGCGATTTGGGCAAGCGATGCAAACGCAGGGCATTGAGTACAACCACCATCGAACTAATCGTCATGCCCACGCCAGAGATGAGCGGCGGCAAATAACCGAACGCAGCCGCAGGTATGACAATCAAATTATAGATACTCGCCCAGACCAAATTTTGCCGGATAATCGCCGTAGTTTTTTTGGCGTGATTGATGGTATCAATTAAGGCACTCAGCTTATCCGATAGTAATACAGCATCTGCGCTGACTTGCGCCAGCGAGCTTCCGCCACCCATCGCAAACGAGATATCTGCTGCACTGAGCACGGCAGCATCGTTGATGCCATCACCTACCATCGCCACCACTGCACCTGCGTGTTGTAGTGTCTGGATAAATTGCAATTTTTGTTCTGGCAGGCGATTGCCATATGCCTCAGTAATCCCCGACTGGCGGGCGATGGACTCCACTATATTTTGATCATCGCCGCTCAGCAAGATGATTTTTTTGCCCATCGTTTGCAATTGTCTGATCGTCTCCAAAGCGTCATTACGCAAAGTATCTTGCAAATCAAAGCGAGCTAGTAATTCAAACTGATTTGCCAGATAAACTGATGTCACCTCCGGTAGCGTGGGATCGATCAATTTTTTGCCGAGCAGGTCTTCAATAAAATGTTGATTCCCAATTCTGTAGGTAATACCGTCTTTGCTTGCCTGCAAACCTTGACCTGGTTTGGAGTTGATATCGGCGATATGGATTGCATAGTCCAGCGCCGCATTAGCATCAGGCTTGACCAGATTTTTTATTGCAGCAGCCTGCAGCGCGCGGGTGATTGCATGGGCGATCGCGTGCGAGCTGGCTTGCTCTAAGCTAGCAGCCAGTTGCAGGCATTGATCTCCGGTCATTGCGCCAAATGTGTGTGTGGATTGCACTGTTGGCTTGCCTTGGGTCAGCGTACCTGTTTTATCAAATACAACATGGCTGACATGGGTCATGGTTTCTAATGTGGCTGATCGCATAATCAGGACGCCTTGTTTTAACAGGCGATCAGTAGCCGACGCCAGGGCGGTGGGTGTCGCCAGCGACAGGGCACAAGGGCAGGAGGCAATTAATACTGCAATCGTAACCGGCCAGGCTTGCGCCGGATCAACCAAGTACCAGATACAAAAAACGAATAGGGCAAAAACCAGCAGAGAGGTCACAAACCTGGAGGCGATTTTATCTACCCATAGCAGCATGTGTGGCTTAGTTGCGCTAGCATTTTCCGTTAGCCGGATGATGACGGCAAGATGGCTGTCGGCAGCACAGCGGCTGACTTTGGCGATGATGGTTTGCTCCATATTGATGGCGCCGCCGGGCAGTTCGTCATTGGTATTTTTGCTGAGTGGCTTACTTTCTCCACTTAATAGCGAGGCGTCTATCGTCGTGCTGCCTTCAATAATTATGCTATCGGTCGCGATCACATCGCCTTGCCGTATCAGAACAATATCGCCAGCATGTAGCTCGCTTGCCGCTACCAGTTCGCTACTGTGATGATGCGGATAATCTTGCAGCCGCGTCGCTGTTACAGGTAATGCATGCTGTAGTTTTTCTAATCCGTCAAAGGCTTTACGTCTAGCACGTAACTCCAGATAGCGACTGCACAACAGCAGAAAGATGAACATAGTGACCGAATCAAAATATACATCTCCTTGCTGACGATAAGTCGCCACGGCGCTGGCAAAGAACGCTGCTAGCAATCCTATACTGACCGGCACATCCATACCCATTTGACGGGTTTTAATATTGAACCAGGCACCCTTAAAAAAAGGCTGTGCCGAATAGCCGATAGCAGGCAAGGTCAACAGCAGGCTTGCCCAACGTAGCAGAGCGATGTGATCTGCTTCTATCTCACCCGGATGAGAAAAATATAAAGGGAAGGTGTACATCATCACCTGCATCATTGACAAGCCAGCGATAAATAGCTGACGGAATAATTGCTTGCTATGGCGACGAATTAACTCACCATGTTTGAGTGCCTCAAACGGATGCGCGGTATAGCCAATTTCGCGTAAGGTCGAAATGATCTGGCTCGGTTGGCAGAGTGACGTATCCCAGCGCAGCGATAATTTTTCGCTGGAGACATTCAGGTCGGCGCTCAGGATACCCGGCAGCTTACTCAAGCGCCGTTCAATTAGCCAGACGCAAGCAGCGCAACGTATGCCTTCAATCGAAAAAATAGCGCTCGTGATGCTGGTATTTTCTGCCGTAGTTTTTCTATCTGCCAGTGAGTTGTCACTAGTGATTTGAGCAGACTGATTTTGACCGACATCGTAAGCACGCAGTTGTGCCGGAACAATAGTATCTATCTTGTCCGCCGCCAGCGAATACGCACTGCGCGTCAGATAATAATCCTCGCAGCCGCTGGCAACGATGGCTTCTGCCACAGCCTGGCAACCCGGACAGCACATTGCTTGGCTAAGACCGTTAATTGTGGCTGTCCAATATGTTGCCGCAGGTACTGGTTCACCACAATGAAAACAATCGTGACTGGCATGTACAGTGTTCATCACAGACCTGCTTTGCGTGGAGTTATTGGGATGAATGTAGTGTTGGGTGCAGGAGGATTAATACAGAAAGCATCAAGCCACAAGGCATGCTGACCGGAGTGAACAGAAAATGCGCGGAACAATCCTAGTAGTCCAAATAAACATAGCAGCGATCCTGCAAACAAGCGCCATTTTTTATTTTGTAAATGTGACTTGAGCTTTATACCGAGCTTTGCTCCCAACGTTGATCCAACCGCTGCCATCAATAGCAGCGTCGGCAAAGTACCTAGACCAAAAGCCAGCATCACCATTGCACCCGAGTACGCCGATCCGGACAACATAGCGGTGAATAGGATGGAATACACCATGCCACACGGCAGCCAACCCCATAATGCACCCATTGCAAAAGCTTTAGGGTTGCTATCCAAAGGTAATAAGCGTCGCGTCAAAGGGCTGATGCGCCGCCATACCGATTGGCCTAGTAACTCCAGTTTGCTAATCCCGCGCCAGATGTCCATCATGTACAAACCGATTGCCAGCAGGACGAAGTTCGCCATCCAGTAAAAACCATTTTGCAGCGATGTCAGGGTGGACAATGTAAACAGACTCAGCAGTCCGCTGCCAACGCTACCTGCAATCACACCAGCCAGCATATAGCTAGAAATTCTGCCACTGTTGTAGCTGATTGCACGGGTGGCGTAGTCAAATGCCGAGGCGTGTGCCGCTGTTGCTGTGGTAGCCTCGCTAGTCTCTAAGCTCATGCGATTCAGATCGCCAGACTGGTTGGCAGAAACAAGCCGGAGAGGGAAGACCCGTTGCTTTTTTATACCCGTCTTGGATAACTTGCTCGATGCCATAGAAAAAGCACCGACAATCCCGCCGCACATGCCAACACAATGGACGCTACCAATCAGTCCGGTCAGGAAAACAGGGAGCAGGTTGATGCTTGTCATATCGTCGTAGAAAAACGTATCGTTTCTGCCGGAGGATGATTTTTTTTATCGCGCAGATAATGATCAAAGACCATACAAATATTTCTGATCAACAGTCGCCCTTTGTCGGTGACACACAAACAATCATTCTCAAATTGAATCAGGCCATCTAGCTGAAATTGCTGCAGCTCCGCCAACTCGTCCGCAAAATAATCGCTAAAGACGATAGGGTAAGACAGTTCAATCAAGCTAAATGAGACTTCAAAATGACACATCAGACTTTGAATCACAGCCCGTCGTATTAAGTCATCCATATTCAGACGCAAGCCTTTTGCCATTGGCAATTCACCCTGATCTAATCTGGCGTAATACGCATCCAAGGTCTTTTCATTTTGGCTGTAAGTCGTGCCGATGGTACTGATGGCCGACACGCCGCAAGCGATCATGTCTGCATCTGCATGGGTTGAGTAACCCTGAAAATTTCTATGCAAGCGTCCCTGTTGCTGCGCGATGGCCAGATCATCGGTTGGCTTGGCAAAATGATCCATCCCGATATACACATAGCCCGCCGCAGTCAAACGATTAATGCACAAATGCAGCATGTCCAGCTTGCTGTCCGCGCTAGGTAAATCCGATTCGTTGATCCGTCGTTGCGGTTTAAACAGGTGCGGCAAATGAGCGTAGTTATAAATCGCAATCCGGTCTGGTGAGGCAGCAATCACTTTTATCAAAGTGCGCTCCATGCTGGCTACATTTTGTTTCGGTAAGCCGTAAATCAGATCGATGCTGACCGAGCGGAAACCCGCACCCCGCGCCGCATCAATGATGGCGACTGTCTCTTCCTCTGGCTGGATACGATTGACGGCTTCTTGCACTTCAGGCTCAAAATCTTGTACCCCAAGACTGATGCGATTAAACCCTTGATTACGTAAAGTTCTGACACGTTGCGGCGTCACCGTACGGGGATCAACTTCGATTGAGTATTCACCCACCTCATCTGATGCCAGCTTAAACCAGCGGCGGATATGCGCCAGCAAATCATCCATCTGCTCATCGTTGAGGTAGGTGGGGGTACCTCCACCGAAATGTAATTGTTCCACCTGATTGATGCCGCTAAACAGCTTGCCTTGCATTTCAATTTCTTGTTTTAAGTAACCCAGATATGTGGCAGCCTTGCTCCTGTCCTTCGTCACAATTTTATTGCAGGCACAGTAGTAGCAAATCGTGTCACAGAAAGGAATATGGATATACAACGACAAAGGACGCGCACCCTGAACCCGCACACTGGCAACTGCATGCAGATAGTCCCAAGATGTGAACTGGGTTGATAACTGATCGGCAGTCGGGTAGGACGTATAACGCGGTCCGGATTGTTTCATCTTACGGATAAGGTCAGCATCAAAGTCGATGCCATGTGCTGTGCTGATGGTTAAGTTGCCGGCTGCCATAGTGATTTCCTGCCATGTTCCAAACGGGTGAGTACGTAGGTGCACGCGTGCGGGCATGCATAAGATGGATGGAGTTTAGTCAGCTTGCTTACGAATCACTTTGATGTAAATCAAAACGGAGTAAGTTAATCTGACTGGCAGGGAATGCTTGGACGTGTGGTTAGATAAAATCAGACCAATAGTGGGTGAGGCTGAGCTGCTCAGTTTTACCTGTCATTCACAGGCGTGTAAATTTTATACTGGTAATGAGTATATTTTATTGTCTAGGTAATCATTGGACAATAAGAGATATTTATTAAAATTGATGGGGAGTATATGGTTTTTGGACGTAGCAAAGGCTCGTCTAAAGCTTTGCTGCTATGCCATTTTCCAGATGATGTAATAACTGACTAGTGACCATCACAATCGCTTGCTCATTGCTGATATCAACTTGCTGGTCAATCGCCAGCGACGCTAGACCATGGACCATTGCCCAGCACGATAACGCTAACATCTCTGTGGACGAGGCGACCAGATCGCCGCTGCCAACCGCGAGCACAACCAAATCCACCATGACAGCTTTGCATTGATCCCCAGCTTGCCGAAGCTGCTCATAGCGGGTTGAATCGACTCGGTCTGCGGTAAACATCAGCCGAAAAAGATGCGGCTGTTGTATCGCAAACCGGACGTAGGCAATCCCCACATTTTTTAACGCGTCGCCCATGTTTTTACTATTGGGCTTTTTTTTAGCTACCTCCATCGCCTCAGTCAGCTGCTCAAATCCAAATACCGCAAGCTCGGCAAGCAGTGCTTCTCTCGTCGGAAAATGGCGCAATGGTGCTGAATGAGACACGCCAATTTCGCGCGCCAGATTCCGCAGGCTGATTGCCTGCGATCCTCCTGCTGTCAGTGTAGTAAGTGCCTGATCAATTAAGGAGCGGCGCAGATCTTTGTGGTGATAGCTTTTAGCGTTTTCGGTAGACATAGGATTTTTAATTTTAAGGCTGCATGTTGACACCACCTACATTCCATGTCAATAATGTTGTCGTTGCCTACATTGAGGGGATTGTGATGAAAAATAAAATTTGGATTAGCCTATGTCTATTGGCAGTGAGCGCTATGACCTTGTGTAGCTGCGAATATCTTGCCATTCGTGCCGCTGCGGATAAGCAGGCTTCGATAAAGCGCCTACCATCTGCTGAAAACGCCGACGCGCTATTCTGGAAAATTCTGCATAACGGAGATTACGCAGAGATTGAGGGTGCCTTAAACACGCTGACCGCTGCGTACATCGACAACCCTTCCGATGCAACCACGGCCGCCCATATTGGCTGGCTCCACATCTGGCGGCTATCGGAACGCTCACGTTTAGACAAGGTTCCCCCAAGCATTATTAATGACGCTACACTTGCCCGCCGATTTTTCGAGGAAGCGGTAGCACTCAAACCAGAAGACGCACGCTTCCTCGGATTTTTAGGAAGCGCGACGCTGGCAGAAGGATCTATCCATAAAAATGAAAAAGAGATACGCGAGGGCTATTACACCTTACGCCACAGTATTGATGCATGGCCTGAGTTCAATTTATTTACAGCCGGTTACGTACTGAGCCGGACGCCTGCTGACTCGCCTCAATTTAAAGAGGGATTAGATTGGCAATGGAAAAATGCCGACCTATGCGCTGGTGAAACGGTGGACAGAAATAACCCCTCATTCAAAAAATATATGGCGCTGGAAACAACAACCGGTAATAAACGCGTCTGCTGGAACTCATGGATTGCGCCCCATAACTTTGAGGGATTTTTTATGAATATGGGGGACATGCTAGTCAAAGCAGGAAACTGGCAAACCGCACAGCAAGTCTATGCCAATGCCCGCTTATCAAAGACCTATTCAAGCTGGACTTATAAAGACGAACTAGAAAGCCGGATTAAGAACGCAGAAGAAAATGGCGAGAAATTTAGACGCCTGGACACGGCGGTTCAAAGCGATCAAAAAATGATGATCAGCAGCAGCCATGCTTGTATGGCTTGCCATAAGAATTAGTGGATGTCGTAAGCATAGACTTACTGGGTTTGCTAAAGCTTAGAAAAAATCAAGCAAACACTACACACGATAAGAGTTTAAAAAATGATGATCGTACATAGTGAATGGCAATCCCAGTTTTTTTGGATAGGTAACAAATTGCCGGAAAATAGTTGAGTGTGTAGTTATGCAAAATCAGGCCGATATTTAGTTATGTCGGTACTGATATTGGAGCAGAACGTTGACGCTATTTTTGTGGAGTTAATGTTTCATTTAGTCTGAGATTGATATTTGACTTTTTTATACTAGTAACGAGTATTTTTTATTGTCTATGTAATCATTGGGCAATGAGGAGTTTTTATTGGAAATGATGGGGAGTATATGATATTTATGGGCGATTCTCAGAGTAAATGTTGATGCTTATACATTGATGCTCGAAAGAGATAGGTCGTCATTCCGGCGTGGTTTAAGCCGGAATCCAGCGACATTTATTGCACTTTAGGAAAATTCCATCACATCTGACCGGGAAGACAGCAAGAAGGTGCGGAGCGAAGCCTAGTTTTGCTATTTAGTTGGATAGACAACAGCCGCACATCCTTTGTAAAAAATCGAACGTCGGCTGAGCTTTTCAAGTCTTTAGCTGCGTTTTAACGTTGAGCAGTTCGCGCAAATACAGATAAAATTCAACTACCCAACTCCAGTTACCCAACACCCCACTCAATGCGACATCAACACAGGCAAAGTCATCGTTGCCAAAACTGTCTTAGTCGCGCCGCCCAATAAAATTTCGCGGAAGCGTGAATGTCCGTAGCCTCCCATTACTAGTAAATCTGATCCTGCGTCTGCGGCTTGTGACAGCAGTGCATTGCCTATGTCAGTCGGGACCTCATACTTGGATACATTGACCTTGATGCCGTGTCTGGCGACATAGAGTGCAATGTCGGCACCTGGTTGTTCACCGTGTCTGGCGCCGTCGCGCTCAGGATTAAAGACGACGATTTCTGCGATTTTTGCCCGGCTTAATAATGGTATTGCGGCGGTGACTGCGCGTGCTGCTTGTGTGCTTGCATCCCAGGCGATGATTGCCCGCTGGCCGACTGTTTTAAAGTGACCGGTATAGGGCACGATTAACACGGGGCGGCCGCAATTTAATAAGACCGATTCAGGGAAGTCTGGCATCACGGTGGGTGAGGGCGCTGACAAATCGGTTTGTCCGATAATTACCAGGTCGCAGTAGCGGGCTTGCATATTGATGCCGGTGGCGGCTTCGTCGTCTACGACCAGTGTTTCGTAAGATGTATATCCTAAACTCTTTACGATACTTTCAAATTCATGCAGCGCTACGCGGGCGTTGTCGCGTAATAAATCCAGATTAATCACCATACCCGGATCGACGAATAGTGGCGAGCTGTTGGCGTAGATCCAGCGTGAGATACCTGTCATCGCGACACCGACTAAGTGAGCATTCTCTTGTATGGCAATGTTGGTGGCGATGCGAATACGTTCTGCTGCGTTTCTGGATTGATCTACATGGACCAGAATAGTTTTATAGCTCATATTTTCCTCACGTAATGACGACTATTTACATCAATGCCAGCATGATTGCTAGCTTCTATTCAGCCTAGAAGTGAATCACTGCATAGTCCAGTGATACTCGGTTGATAGGCGTCATAAATACAGAAATATTGATGCAGATCAAATGCTGAAATTTTGATGCGATATTCTTGATGCAGATCAAATCTAATCGCAATTGCTTTTGCTACAGTGCGGGAATCTTGATTTTAGATTGGTGGGTATTCTCATGTTGCAAAGCGCATTTCCTCGCTTGCAGATCAAAGCGAAAAGCTTGCTGCCAATCGTGCAGGGTGGCATGGGGATTGGCGTCTCGGCGCACCGGCTGGCAGGGACTGTTGCCAGCCTCGGTGGCGTGGGTACGATTTCTAGTGTGGACTTGCGCAGGCATCATCCTGATCTGATGCAGCACACTGGTAAATGTCGTGATAAAGCAGCGATTGATGCTGTGAATCTGATTGCACTGGACCGGGAAATTACGCTGGCTGTCAAACAGCGTGCAATACTTACCAGATTAGGGGTGGAAACAGCGTCCAAAAGTTTCCACCCTAGTGTGTCACCAT